>DASUBC010000438.1:0-3069 GCA_035763465.1 Thermomicrobiales bacterium | reverse complement strand
CCGCGAGCGCATCTGGACCCATCTGCACCACGCGCAGCGCCTCGAATGGCAGCCGCTCGGCGACCGCAACCTGTCGGCGATTGACCAGGCGCTCTGGGATTTTGCCGGCAAGTTGACGGGCTTGCCGATCAGCAAACTGCTCGGCGGTTCGCGCGAGAAGGTGCTGGCCTATGCCAGCACGATGTGTGGCGACGATATCCCCGGCGGTCTCGACTCGCCGGAAGCCTATGCCGACTTCGCCAGAACCTGCAAAGCGCGCGGCTACACCGCCTTCAAACTGCACACCTGGATGTCACCTTACGGGCCGAACCTCAAGCGGGACATCGCGGCCTGCGCGGCGGTGCGCGACGCGGTCGGGCCGGAGATGAAACTGATGCTCGACCCGCACCACAACTACACCCGTGAAGAGGCGCTCTACCTGGGCCAGGCACTCGAAGAACTCGATTACTACTGGATGGAGGAGCCGATGGACGAGCACAACACCTCGTCGTACATCTGGCTCTGCGAGAACCTGAAGAAACTGGCGATCTGCGGCCCCGAGACGGCCGAAGGCCAGCTCTACACGCGCGCCGAGTGGATCGTGCGCGGCGCGTGCGACCTCTCCCGCGCTGGCCTCAACGATGTCGGCGGCATCACGCCGACGATGAAAATCGTCCACCTTTGCGAGGCGTTCGGCGTCCGCGTCGAGATGCACTCGCCCGGCGCGGGCATCCTGCAAGTGCTCGGCGCGATGCCGATTCCCGGCGAGTTCTACGAGCGCGGCCTGCTCCACCCGCACCTCGACTACGATGCCCAGACCCCCTGGCTGAAAGAGATCGTGGACGCGGTGGATGGCGAAGGGTACATCCACATCTCCCAGAAACCCGGCCTCGGCGAAGAGATTGACTGGGATTTCGTGCGCGACAATCTCGTCGCGGATTGGCGGTGACGCTGTGGCAGGTTGACAGGTTACAGGTTGCAAGTTCGTGGCAGACAAACGCATCGCTTGACCCCAAGAAACCTGCAACCTGTAACCTGTAACTTGCAACGACGGAGAGGCACATCGTGACAACCACCCGCGACCTGACGATTACCGAGATGATCGTGACGCCGGTGGCGCTGCCGGATCCGCCGCTGCTCAATCACCACGGGATTCATGAGCCGACCTTTCTGCGCGCCGTGGTGCGCCTGCGGACGGCTGATGGGCTGGAAGGGCTGGGTGAGGGGCCGGGCGGCGGGCTGTTCGTGCAAGAGTTGCGCGCGGCGGCGAAGCACGTCGTCGGCGCGAATCCGTTTCACCTGGAGCGGCTGCGCGTGCTGCTCGGGCGTAACGCGCGGGCGTTCGCGGCGATCGAGACCGCCTGCCTCGACCTGGCGGGCAAGGCGACTGGGCGGCCGGTCTACGAACTGCTCGGCGGACCGGTGCGGCGCAAGGTGCCGTTCGCGGCCTACCTCTTCTTCAAGGAGGCGGGTGACGACGACTGGGGCCGCGCGAAGACGCCCGAAGAACTGGTCCGCCAGGCCGAACAGTTCCACGAACGCTATGGCATGACCGTCTTCAAGTTGAAGGCGGGCGTGCTCGACCCGTGGGAAGAGTGCGCGACGATGCAACTGCTACGGCAGCGTTTCGGCCGGAAGGCCGGCCTGCGGATTGACCCGAACGCCGCCTGGTCGGTGGAGACGGCGATTCGCGTCGCCGAGCGCCTGCGCGATGTGGACCTGGAATATCTGGAAGATCCGACGTCCGGCATTGAGGGTATGGCCCAGGTGGCGCGGCACACGCCGACGCCACTCAGCACGAATATGTGCGTCACATCGTTCGACCATGTCGCGGCGGCGTTCCGCGAGCGCGCCGTGCAGGTCGTGCTGGGCGACCACCACGGCTGGGGTGGGCTGACCGCCTTCCGCGATCTCGGCGTGGTCTGCCGCACGCTGCACTGGGGACTGTCGCAGCACTCCAACAGTCACCTCGGCATCAGTTTCGCCGCGATGATCCACGCGGGCGCGGCCATTCCCCACCTGACCTACGCCAGCGACACGCACTACCCCTGGAACCCCAACGACATCGTCAACGAGACTGACCGCTTCCACTTCAAGGATGGCAAGATCGAAGTCTGGGATGCGCCCGGCCTCGGCGTGACGATCAACGAAGACAAACTCGCCGCCGCCAACGAAGCGTACAATCAGCGCGGCAGCCTGGCGCGCGACGATGTATCGGCGATGCGCGAGCGCGACCCCGATTGGCTGCCGTTGATGCCGAAATGGTGAGTCGGGCAGGCGGGCAGGCGGGCGGTCGGGCAGTGGGTTCTCGTCGGCACCGTGCCCGTCGGCCGATGCGGTGATTGTCCAGCGTAACTGCCCGACCGACCGACTGCCCGACTATAATGCGGAGCGCATGAACAACAACGGCGGTTTGCGCGAAGTCCTGGCGGCGGTGGCCGGACGCTATGAGCGGCTGAGTCCGGGGCAGCGGCGGGTCATTGACCGGCTGCTGGCCGATACACGGCTCGGTGCGGTGATCTCCGCGCCCGAACTGGCGCAGGAGGTCGGGGTCAGCGAATCTACAGTCACGCGCGCGGCGCAGGCGCTCGGCTTCGCGGGCTATCCGCACCTGCAAGCACGGCTGCGCGAGCGGTTTCTCGACCCGGCGGCGGTGCCCGCGCGCGTCGAAGCCGGGCTGGCGGGGCTGGGCGATTCGCCCGAAGCCGTCGCCTTGCGCGTGATGCTGGAGGACGCGGAGAGCATCCGCGCGACGGCGGAAGACCTGGCGCTGGAGACGCTGCGCGAGGCGGTGCAAGACCTGGTCGCCGCGCACCGGGTCTATGTCTTCGGCTCGCGCGGCTCGCACGGCCTGGCGCTGATGCTCAGCATGGGTCTGCGCCTGCTCCTGCCGGACGTGCAGTTGCTCACGCAGGCGAGCGGAGACCTGGCCGACCAGTTGATGCCGGTTACCCCGGCCGATGCGGTCGTCGCCATCAGTTTCCGCCGCCTCGACCGCGTCACGCTGGCGGTGCTGCGCCACGCCAGCCGGGTCGGCGCGCGGCGTATCGCGCTGACCGACGGCCTCTCCAATCCCCTCGCGCGCCTGGC
>DASUBC010000437.1:0-8209 GCA_035763465.1 Thermomicrobiales bacterium | reverse complement strand
CCGATCTGCACCAGGCCAAGCATAGTCACGCCTGCGCGTTCAACGAATTCACCGAAGGCGCGGTCTTTAGGCGCATTGACGTAAAGCGCCATGGCAGCCTGATTAATTAAAGCTGCAAAAATCAGCCAGGGCCCCATCATCCAGCCGAGATCGCTTAACCAGAAGACGACGTCGTCCTCCTGCACATCGAAGCAGTAGGCGAGATCGTGCACCGCCTTGATCGGGAAGCCGGCGTGGATGTGCAGCGCGCCCTTCGGCCGGCCGGTCGTGCCGGAGGTATAGATGATCATGAACGGGTCTTCGGCCGCCGTGTGGGCAGTCGCAAACTCGGCCGGCTGGCCGGCGACGATTTCGTCCCACCAGACATCGCGGCCGGCGGCCATGGCGGCGCGGCCATCGCCGAGGCGGCGGCAGACGACGACATGCTTGATGGTCGGGGCGGTTGCGAGGGCGGCATCGGCGGTCGCCTTCATCGGCACGATGCCGCCGCGCCGGTAGAAACCGTCGGCGGTGATGAGGCACACCGCTTCGGCGTCGCGCAGGCGGGTGGCGACCGATTCCGCGCCGTAGCCGGAGAAGATCGGGATGTAGATCGCGCCAAGCTTGCCGGCCGCAATCGTTGCGACGACCGTTTCGGGCAGCATCGGCATGAAGATGCCGATGCGGTCGCCCTTCGCCACGCCGAGCGCCGCCAGCGCACCGGCCAGCCGATCGGCCTCGGCGCGCAATTCCTGGTAGGTCAGCTGGCGTTTGGCGCCGTCGTCGCCTTCCCAGATCAGGGCCGTTTTCGTGGCCTGTGGGCCAGCAGCGTACTTATCTACGGCGTTGTGGACCCAGTTATACTCGCCGCCGGGGAACCAGGTTGTCCAGGGCAGGCCGCGCGACTGGTCCAGCACACTGGTGTAGGGCGTATAGAACTGGAGATCGAGATCCTTGATGGTCGCGTCCCAAAACCAGGCCGGGTCGGTCGCGGCGCGTTCGAGCAGCGCCTCAAAGGACGCGACGCCCTGCGCGTTCATGAAGCGCCTCAGGCGGCTCCGCCGCACGTAGTCGTCGTTCGGACGCCAGACAATCTCGTCGCTTGCGCGATCGTGGCCGACCGGCATCGCACCCACCGCCGCTGCTCGTCGTTCCACCGCTGCCTCCCTGCCGCGCCGCACCGCCGCACGCCGGGGCGCGGCCGGTTGCCTCGAAGACCGATTGTTTCGTATTGTCCGGCGGCGATACAGGGGCGTCAAGGTGACCTGGGCAGTAGGTGCTCATCAGCGCAGTGCTGTAGTGGGATGCCCGGCGGTTGCAACTGCGGGCTGAAGGCTGCGGCCACGAAGTCCGCCTGCGCGGACTGGGTTCATGGCGGGGCCGGGGTGGCAGTTAAACCAGACGAGGCGTAGGGCTGAGATCGTGGTCTTTGCTGATGAGGAGGCAAATGACCCAGCAGCCGCGGTTGCTACCGCCCGGCGCCATCTCCGGTGTCGCCTGCTGGCGCGAATCCTGCTACCCTTGCGGGAAACGTACGCAGTGCCGGTGACGGCACAGGAAGGATAAATGCATGTCAATCGTTTCGCTGCCAGAGTCGCCAGACGCATTCGCACAGGCGACCTGGCCGGACATCGCGCCGTACTACGACGAGCTGGCGGCGCGGCCACTCGACCAGGAGAACGTTGATAGCTGGCTGCGCGATTGGTCGGCCCTGGACGAGCTGGTATACGAGGCCAGCGCGCGGGCGGGTGTCGCCTACACGACCGATACGACCGACCCCGCAAAGGAGGCGGCGCAACTGCGCTTTGCCACCGAGATTGAGCCACAACTGGAAGCACAACAGGTACGCCTCGCCAGCCGCCTGCTCGATCTTGGCTACGAGCGCCCGGACCTGCTGACCACCATCCGGCGCTTCCGCAACGCGCGCGACCTCTTCCGGGAGGAGAATATTCCGCTGACCGCCGAAGAGGAAAAACTCAGCGCGGCCTACAACAAGGTCACTGGCGGTCTGACGGTTGACTGGGACGGCGAAGAAAAGACGGTGCCCCAGCTGTCGCCATTCCTGCTCGACCCCGACCGCGCGGTGCGCGAGCGGGCCTTCCGGCTGCGGGCGCGGCCCTATCTTGAGCACCGCGACGAACTGGCCGACATTTTCGACCAGCAATATGCCGTGCGTCAGCAGATGGCGCACAACGCCGGCTTCGCCAATTACCGCGATTACGCGCATCAGGAGAAGAATCGCTTCGACTACACGCCGACTGACTGTGAGCGGTTTCATGCGGCGGTGGAAGAGACGGTTGTGCCGGCCATTGAGCAGCGGTTGGCGCGGCGGCGCGCGTTGATGGGTCTCGACACACTGCGCCCCTGGGACGGCAGCACCGACCCGTCGTATCCCTCGCCCGATCCACTCGGCCGGCCGCCGTTACACCCCTTCGGCGATGTGGCGGAACTGATCGCACATGGGCGCGCGATCTTCCCGCAGGTTGATCCGGCGCTGGGCGGGTACTTCGCTCAGATGGCGGACGAGGGCTTGCTTGACCTTGACAGCCGGAAAGGGAAGGCGCCCGGCGGTTATTGCACTGGGTTCGAGCGCAGCCACCGGCCGTTCATCTTTATGAACGCGGTCGGCGTGCCGGACGACGTGACAACGCTGCTGCACGAATCCGGCCACGCCTTCCATGCGTTCGAGGTCTTCCAGCTGCCGCTGCTCTTCCAGCGCGATCCCGGTTCGGAGATGGACGAAGTCGCCTCGATGGCGATGGAATTGCTCGCCGCGCCGTACCTGCTCCGCGAGCAGGGCGGGTATTACACGCCGGACGACGACCGACGCTACCAGATTGACCATCTGGAAGGCATTCTGGTGCTACTGGCGCACATCGCCTCGATTGACGCCTTCCAGCAGTGGATCTACACCGACCCGGCGGGCGCGGACCGCGACGCGCGCGATGCCGCCTGGCTGCGAATTCGCGACCGTTTCCAGCACGGCGTGGACTGGAGCGGACTGGAGCCGGAGCGCATCGCGCGCTGGTACCAGCAATTACATCTCTTCCTGTACCCCTTCTACTACATCGAGTATGGCATCGCGCAACTCGGCGCGTTGCAGGTCTGGCGCAATGCCCTGCGCGACCAGGCGGGGGCGGTCGCGGCCTACCGGCGGGCGCTGGCGCTCGGCGCAACCGAGCCACTGCCGCGCCTGTTCGAGACCGCCGGGGCGCGGTTCGCGTTCGACAGCGGCACGATGGGTGAACTAGTCAAGCTGATTGAAGAGCAACTGGCCGCGCTGGAAGCGTAGCGGCTGGTTGACTGCCTGAAAAAACAGCCCGGCGAGGCGCGTTTGTGT
Source organism: Thermomicrobiales bacterium (assembly GCA_035763465.1). Lineage (GTDB taxonomy): Bacteria > Chloroflexota > Chloroflexia > Thermomicrobiales > CADCWN01 > DASUBC01. The sequence goes on along the minus strand of DASUBC010000437.1, from coordinate 4,890 downwards.
CTCGCCGGGCTGGCTGTCTTTGTGTCGTTTGCCCGCGCTACCGCTACAACTAGGAAGTGCCCGAAGTCCGGCCGTGCTTGCGTAGGAGAGACCATCATGGCGGTGAGCCAGCACTTGATGACAGCCGAGATGCTCTTGCGGCTGCCCGATGCTCATCAGCGGCACGAATTGATCGCGGGAGAATTGCGGACGATGGCACCCAGTGGAGCCGAGCATGGCAAGCTCACGATTACGGTTGGATCCGAGCTGCGGACATTCGTCCTTGCCCACCAAATAGGTGAGGTCTTTGGGGCAGAAACTGGTTTCTTGCTTGAAGCGGATACCGATACCGCGCGTGCCCCCGATGGCGCGTTCGTCAGCCGCGAGCGCGCCCAGGCTGCTGGTCGGATGACGGGCTATTGGCCGGGCGCACCCGACCTGGCGATTGAAGTCATCTCGCCAAACGATCTCTACACGGAGGTCGAGGAGAAGGTAGCGATGTGGCTGGCGCACGACACGCGGATGGTGATTGTCGTCAACCCGCGCCGGCGCACGGTCGCCGCGCATCGCTCGGCCACCGAGGTGCGCCACCTGACCGCCGACGATGTGCTTGACGGTGAAGACGTTGTGCCAGGCTGGTCGGTGCCGGTGAAGGAGTTGTTTGACGCGTTTATGTGAGCCACCCGAAGGGGTCGCCAGCCGGGTGAGAGCGCCCTATTCCTGATAGAGCTGAAGCATTGGGATATCGGCGTAGTCTCGTGCGTTGCGCGTGACGAGTATCAAGTTGCCTTCGAGGGCAGTGGCGGCAATCATGAGGTCAAGGGCGCGCGAGCGCACCCGCCGACCTTGCGTTCGCAGTGTCTCACGCAGATCCGCGCAGTGGCGAGCAACTTCCTCCGAGAAGGGAAGGACGGGCACGACGGCGACGAACGCCTCGAAGTGCTCTTGTGCCTCGTGTTGATTGGGGCTACGCAGCACACTTTGATACGCTTCCATGTACGTGATCATGGCGATAAATAGACCGCTGTCCGCAAGATCATCAAGGAGTTCGGTTGCAGCAGGGACTGCGGCGAGATGGTCGAGCACAATGTCTGTGTCAATGAGGTAGGCCATGAATTACACTGGCCGGCCGGAGCTATCCTGCTCGCGGGCCTCCTGCAACTCCTGCTTGAGCGCAGCGAGGTCAACACCGCGTAACGCGCCGGCACTACGAGCAAGACCCTGGCGAACCTGGGCAGGATCGTGGCGCTGCTCTGCACTCAGCGCCACTTCGTGTACCTGCACATCGTAGACGATGTCGCCGCTCACGAACCGCAACGGTTTCTGCTCGGCTGCCGCCTCTCTAAGCCGCCGACTCAGTTCGCTTTCAGGGTTGATCTCCATGGTGTGTGGCATCGTTATACAACCTCCCCAGGTATTATTACACACGGCCTGGTTGCCAGGAACCGAATGGCGAAGACAGGCATCACCGGACCTGGCGCCAGACCGCGCGACCAGCGCGAGCGCCTTTCCCGATCAGGAGTAATTAGCCCTGCGCCAGCGCCGCGCGGTGTTCGTGGCGGTCGGCGGCGTGGGCGCGCTCATCACGGACGGCCTTCGCGTGGAGATATTCGGCTTGCAGGGTCGCCAGCAGTTGGTCGCGCCGGTCGTAGAGGCGCTTCAGTGGGCGCGGCGCGCGGGCGCCGAGCGCGTACGCAGTGAGCAGCGGCAGGGCGACCGTCGAGTCAACGTAACAGACGATCGAATCGGCGAGCTGGTCGGGGTCAATCTTCCCCCAGCTCACCGCCTCGCTCGGCGTCGCGCCAGACAGCCCGCCGGTGTCGGGCCGGGCATCGGTGACTTGCAGGAAATAGTCGTGGCCGCGCTCGTCAATGCCGAGCACCTCCTGAATGTGCGGCTCAGTCTGCAAGATGAAGTTCTTGGGCGAGCCGCCACCGAGGATGAGCACGCCGCTCTTGCCGCCGTGGCGCTTGGCATCGAGCACGATCGCGGCGGTCTCATTGACGTCGGCGCTGGTGTCGAAGCGCAGGTTGCTGCCGTCGAGCGATAGCGCGGCGACATTCATGCCGATGGAGCTGTCGCCGGGCGACGAGGTATAGATCGGCACGCCGCAGCGGTAGGCGGTCGCCAGCAGCGACCGCGCCTCGCCGCCGAGCAGACGCTCGCGCTCGGCCAGGTACTTGCCGACGAGGTGATGAAACTCGGCGGTAGACATCGGGCGGTTGAACTCGGGCGAGGCAATCAGCTCGCGGTAGAAGGCGTCGGTAGAGAGCAGAACGTCGTAGTGAAAGAAGATGTCGTAGATGCGAATGACGTTCTCCTGGCGCAGCGCGATGTCGCTGACCTCGGCCGTGCCTTCGCGCAACGGCATCGCCAGCGCGAAGTGGGTATCGTGGTAGAGGTTGGCGCCGGTGGAGACGATCCAGTCAATGAAACCCGCTTCGATCAGCGGCGCCAGCGCCGCTAGGCCCAGCCCGGCCGGCGTCAGCGCGCCGGCCAGCGTCACGCCGACCGTCACCGTGGGATCGAGCATCTTCTGGGCGAAGAGGCGGCAAGCTTCGCGTAAGCGCCGCCCGTTGTAGGCGAGGAACGCCCCTTCAATCAGCTCAACGGCCGACATCCCAGCCGTGATTGGCGGCGGCAGGATGCGCCGGCCCGCCAGCAAGGTGCTCTCTGGTTGCTCGCTCATTGCTCCTTCGAGGGTCGCAAGTCTACAGGTCTACAGGTCGCAGGTCTCTCGCCGCAACCATTCCGCAATCCGCGTTCCGCGTTCAGATGCTCCAGTGATCAAGCGCGGCTGCGTCAATCTGGCCGATCTCGTTTGCCAGGCGGCGCGAGTGCGCGTCGTCGAGCGGCTCGTCGGGGTTCTGTGGGTCATAATGCGCGCCGACGATGCGGGTCCAGACGCGGAGGATGCGGAGGAACTGGGCGAGACTGGACGCGGCCAGGCGTGGCTCCCAGGTGCCGGTGCCTTGCATCGCGGTCAGGACCGGGCACTCACCGTCCGGCGTGGCCTTGCTGACGTCGAGAAAATAGGGGTCGCCGGCATCGGTGGCGATGACGACCCAGGCACGACGCCAGCCGTGCGGCGCGATAAAGCCCTCGTCGCCGAGACGCGCCCCTCGAAAGCCAACCTGGGCCGCGTCCAGATTGGGCGCGGCGTGGAGCACAATCGCCTGAAATGGCCCCGGCGTAATCGTCAGGTTCTCGCCGCCGAGCGCGCGTAAGAGGTCGCCATAGGCAGCGGGCAGATTGAAGCGCTGCCGTAAGCGCGCGATCACGCCGGAAGCAACGGGCGCGGGCGCGGCTGGATCTGCCGACGCGGCGTCGTCCGGTGTGCGCTTCTGGGCCTGGAGCCGTACTTCGTCGGCGAGTTGCCCCAGCAGAACGCCAATCGCCAGGTTCTCACCAGCGTCAGCCGCGCGAGACACGGCTGGTGCGATGTCGTGGCTAGCCACGGCCAGTCTCCTGTGTACTCAGTTCCTCAGCGCCAGGATGCGACCCGGCGCCGGCGGTCGCGTAGCCAATCAACGTATAGGTAAGTTTCGCCGCCGCGAAGGCGCACGATTCCGGTCCCTCGGCGGGCGCCAGTTCGACAATGTCGGCGCCGACGACGTGGCGGACGGCACAGGCGCGGCGCAGCAGACCGGTCACTTCCCACCAGTCCAGCCCACCCGGCTCTGGAGTGCCGACAGCTTCCATCAAGGAGGGGTCGAAGACGTCGAGGTCAACCGTGATGTAGATCGTCTCCGGTAGGCTGGCGATGACCCGATCCCATAACGCGTCGAGGCGCGCAGCATCATACCGCGCCCGCGCGATTTCGCTGGCCGGCACGGTGACGATTGACGCGGCGGTGGGGCAGCGCCGGTAGGCGGCCTCCTCCATAGACAGGCTGCGAATGCCGACCGAGGTCAACGAGCAGCCGAGGTCAATGACGCGGCGCATCGCGCAGGCATGGCTGTAGGGCGTGCCGTGATATTCGTCGCGCAGGTCGGCGTGCGCGTCCAGGTGGAGCACGCCGAGGCCGGGGTAGCGCGCCTGGCAGGCCGCGACCGCGCCGCTGGTCAGCGAATGCTCACCGCCGAGCAAGACGGGCAGTTTCCCGGCGGCGAGGATGGCGTCGGTGGCCTCGCGCACGCGCGCGATCATCCGCGCGGGGGAGCTGAAGTCGGGTTCAAGGGGGTCGGCGGTATGAATACCGACCTCGGCTGGTTCGCAGTCGAGGTCGGCATCGTAGAGTTCAACCTGGCCGGAAGCGTCAATGATCGCGCGCGCGCCATCCCGTGTGCCGGCGCGATACGACGTCGTGGCGTCGTAGGGCGCCGGAACGAGCACTACCCGCGCCGCCTCGAAGGTGTTGCGCGCGGCGGGTAAGCCCAAAAAGGTGCGCGGCGGGCCAAAGACCATGGCCCATCAGTCTCCGAACGCGCCGGCGAGCGCCGGTTCACCCAGGCGTTCGACGTGCCATTCGTCGCGGGCCGGTTCGGCGACGCGATGTACCACGGCGGCGGCCATATCGGTCACGCCGAACAGGGCGCAGATGCGGTCGCGCACCATGTCAACATCGAACGGCTTACAGCTGAAGACGTCGAGGTGAAAGCGCTTATGTTCCGCGAAGGTATGGATGCTGATGTGGCTCTCGGCGATGATTACGACGCCCGTCACTCCCCAGTCTTCCGGTTTTACGCCGCTATAACGGAATACGTAGGGGGGAGCGATTTTCGTCATGCCGATACGCGCGGGCAACGTATCCAGCAGGTCGAAGATGGCGGCCACGTCACCGAGACGCTGGCCGTCGGCAACGAACGCATCAACTACGAGGTGCTGCATCTGCATCTTGTCGTACTGATTACCTCCACGGCCACCCCCAGCGGTCCTACCGGGGGGCGACTGACGGCCGGCTACGGCACC
>DASUBC010000436.1:0-11293 GCA_035763465.1 Thermomicrobiales bacterium | reverse complement strand
CGGAGCGGCCCGGCGCACGCTTCTTGATCGCCGGCAGTGAAGCGCCGGGGCTTGGCGCCCTGCTGGAACGGCAGATCGGCTACCTGGGGCTGGGCGGCAAGGTCACCCGGCTCGGCTTCATCCCGCCCGCGACCGTGGCCGACCTGCTCGCCGCCGCCGATTGTTGCGTCAATCTGCGTTACCCCTCGGCGGGGGAGACCTCGGCGAGTTTGCTGCGAATCATGGGCGCGGGCCTGCCGGTGATCGTCAGCGACGCCGGCTCGTTCCGCGAACTGCCGGACGCCTGCGTCATCAAAGTGCCGGTTGGCCGGCTGGAGGAGTCACTGCTGGCGGAATATCTGCTCGAACTGGCGCGCGACGACGATTTGCGAAGCGCGCTCGGCGCGAACGCGCGCGACTTCGTCGCCACCGCGCACAGCCTGGAGCGATCGGCTGAAGGCTATCTCGCCACGCTCGGCGCCGTCCTTGGGCGCACGCTCACGCTGCCGCCGGTCTCCGCCTCGGCGCCGTCCGCCGCGTCTGTTGCAACCACTGTGCCGCCGATGCGCCGCCGCGGTCGCCTGCCCTGGCGACAGCGCTTCGGCAACCGGAACCGCCGGCGCGTTGCGGCCGTTGCATCTCCGGATGCCGCAGACTCACTTCTGGACGGTATCGCCGGCGCGCTGGCGGAGTTGCGGCTGGCGGGCCACGAGCCGACCGAGCGCGCGGTCGCGCGCGACATCGTCGCGCTCGGCCTGGGGGCGTCTGGAACACAGGAGAAGGGGGATGGGTGACACGGTGATGAGCGCGCCTGCACAGACTGCCCCAGTGGCGGACGCTGCACTGGAGCCGATCTCCACTCCGTACCAGTTGAGCGTGGTGATGCCGGCGTATAACGAAGCGGCCTCGCTGGAACGCGTGCTCTGGCAGGTGATGGAGCAGTTGCCGGACGCCGAGATCATCGTGGTAGACGATGCTTCGACCGATGATACGCCCGCGATCGCCGCGCGCTGCGGCGCGCGCGTGGTGCGCCAGCCCTACAATAAGGGCAACGGCGCGGCGGTGAAGGCGGGCATTCGCGCGGCTCATGGCGACGTTGTGCTGCTGCTCGACGCGGATGGCCAGCATGATCCGGACGATCTGGCTCGTGTGTTGGAGCCAATCGGCCCGTACGATCTCGTTGTCGCGGCGCGCAGCCGGGAGTCGAATGCGTCGTGGGCGCGTGGCGTCGGCAACGCGGCGCTCAATCAACTGGCGACCTATCTGACCGGCATGGATATTCCCGATCTGACCTCGGGGTTCCGGGCGATGAAGCGCGACCAGATCATGGAGTTCATTCACCTATTGCCGAATCGGTACTCGTACCCGACGACGAGTACGCTCGCCTTCATCAAGGCCGGCTACAGCGTCAAGTTCGTGCCGATCGAGGCGCGCAAGCGTGTCGCGGGCAAGAGCGCGCAAAAGCTGCTGGCAAACGGTGTGGTCTTCGGCACGATCATTCTGCGGATGGTCACGCTCTACAGCCCGCTGAAAATCTTCGCACCAATTAGCCTGGTGCTCTTCCTACTTGGTGCGGGTTACGCCATTTTTACCATCATTACTCAGGTGCATATTACGAACTCACAGGTCTTGCTCGTGCTGACCGCGCTGCTGATCTTCCTGATGGGGCTGATTTCCGAGCAGATCGCCGCCTATCGGTTCGAGCGCCGCGAATGAAGACGCCTATGCGTGGCGCGGCGCGGGCAAACGCGCCCGAGAGCGAGCGTCCGCCAGCGGTGGGCGGCGTGGCGCTGCTGCGGCGCTGGGGACCGCGCGTGCTGGGCGTCGCGCTCTTCGCGCTGGTGCTGGTGTCCGTCGGGCCTGGCCGGGTCTGGGCCAGCCTCCGCACGGCGAATCTCTGGCTGCTGACGCCGGCGCTGCTGCTGGTTGTGCCGTTCATTGCCACGAAAGCCTGGCGCTGGGCGGGGCTTGCCGCCGACCTGGCGTTACCAGATCTCAGCCGGTGGGACGCCTTCCGGTTCTACGCAATCGGCTTGTTCGCCGGCCAGGCAACGCCGGGCCAGGCGGGCGATTTCCTGAAGGCGTGGTATTTACGCAGCCGGGGCGCGGCGCTGGCGCCCGCGCTGCTCAGTTGTCTGCTCGACCGGCTCTTCGACATCGCCATGCTCCTGGGCCTCGGCGCGCTGGCGTTGTTCGCCTATGCCGGCGGCGGCCAGAGCATTGTGCTGGTTGTGCTGGCACTGCTGGCCGTCGTAGTCGTAATCGCGCTGGTGCTGACCGAACGCTGGCGCAAGCCGGTGTTCGCCGCGCTGGCGCGGATCACGCCGGCGGGCATACGCAATCGGCTTGCAGCTAACGACTCGCTCCGCGCGCTGGCGGAGGCGCGGCTCTCGGCGCGGCAACTCGCGCCCGCGCTTGGCTGGACGGCGGTATCCTGGATGCTGAGTCTCGGGCGGGTCTGGCTCTGTTTCGTCGCGCTCGGTGTCCACCTACCGTTGACTGATTTTCTGGTCGCGACGATCTTGCAGGGTTTGGCGGCGCTCGTCTCTATCGCCGGCCTGGGCACCCGCGATGTCGTGCTGTTGACTTTTCTCGCCCGCTATGGCTATAACGGCGGGACCGCGGTGGCGCTTTCCTTTTTGATCCTGATCGTGAATATGAGCAATGTCGTGCCTGGGTTTCTGGTCTGGTTCCGTGAGCCAGTGCCGCTGCGCCGCCCCATCGCCGGGGACGAACCGCAGGCGCGGCGCGCGCCGCTGACCGCAGGCGCTGGTGAACGATGAGTTACCAGTCAGGCTCCGCCATCCGCCCTGCTTCCGGTGTGCCGGCTGGCGCGCAGCCGCCGCGCGCGCGGCGCTGGTCCGCCTGGGGCGTGTTGGCCGAGGGCTGGCTGGCGGCGCTGCTCTTCATCGCGCTCGTCGCCGGCGCCGGATATGTGCGGAGCGCCACAATCTGGCCGCAAGCGGTGGGCTTGCAGGAATCGCCGTACGATGACGAAGGGGTGTATGCTCTGGCGGCGCAATTAGTAATCCAGGGCAAGCAGCCGTATCGCGATTTCGTCTACGCCCATCCGCCGCTCGGCCCATTGCTGCTGGCGCCGGCGATTGAGTATCACTTCACGCCCTGGGGCAGCCCGACGACCTTTATGATGCTGCGTTACCTGGAACTCGGCTACAGCGCGGCGACGGTTGGGCTGGCCTTTTTGCTTGGCTGGCGGCTCTGGGGTGTGCTTGGTGGCGCGCTGGCGGGTGTGTTGCTCGCCTTCGATCCAATGTCGGTGTGGGCTGGCCGGCACGTCATGCTAGAAGGGCCGCTGCTCTTTCTGCTGGCGCTCGCCGCGCTGCTCTACGTGCTGGCCGCTGAGGAAGACGAAGCGCCCTGGATCCTGCTGGTCGCGGCCGGGTTCTTCGCCGCCGCCGCTGGCGGCGTGAAGCTTCAGGGACTGGTGCTGCTGCTCGCCTTCGTGCTCGACCTGCTGCTGCGACGCCGGTGGTTGCGTCTGCTGGGCATCCTGATCGGCGCGTTGTTCCTCTGGGCGCCGCTGTGGGCCTACTTGCTCTATCTGCACGGCGGCGATCCGCTGGGGCAATTCATCTGGCTCCAGTTGCTGCGGCCGGCTGATGGGCTGATCACACGCGGTGCGCGCTTCCGGCAGCTGCGCGCCGACGCGCCACTCTTGCTGACGCTGGCCGCGCTGGCGCTACTGTCGCTGCCGCTGCTGGCCTTCCATCGTCCTACCCGCCGGCGTCGCGTCGCGCCCAGGCCAGGTCTGAGCGGTGTCCGGCTGCGGCGGCTGCCAGAGTTCAGCGACGCTGAGCCGGAGCCATCGGCGCCGCCCGAGCCGGCGCCAATGCCATCGGCGCCAGCGAGCGTGCCCGTGCGGCGCCGCCCCACGGCGGCGTGGTCAATGCTGCTGATCTGGCTGCTCTTGACCGTGGCCAGCCTGATTCTGTCGCGCTCGTATTACGCGCACTACAGTGTGCAATTGGCGCTGCCGCTGGCGCTCGCGGCCGGTATCTTGCCGCTGGCGATCGAACGCGGCCTGCGCGCCGGATGGGTGGGGCGGGCCGCCGGCGCTGCGCTCGCTGTGGCGGCGCTAGCGGCAGCGGTATTTTTCGGCGTGCCGGCGGCGAACAACGACTTCACCACTCATCCCGACCGTCTCTACACGATCGTGGGACGCTACGCCGGCGACGCGGTCGGACCGGATAGCGCGGTCTTCGCCCTCGACGCGCAGATACCCTTCCGCGCCGCGCGCCGGCCCGCGCGCGAGGAGCAAGATCGCTTCATCGTGGATGGCTACGGGATGCTGCTCTACCACGGTCTGCATATCGAAGGCGATTCGCAGTTCGACCTGCTGCGCCGCGCGCTCCGCGATCCCAAAGGCCGCGATCCCTACGTGGTGATGTGGCGGCCGGACGTGCAGCAGCAACTGCAAGCGAGCCTCGCGCGTTCCGATCTGGCGGTCATTGATAAGACATCCGACGGACGCCTGACCGACGACACGCGCCGCTGGCTGGCCGCGCACGCGAAACTGGAAATCCAGCAGGATCGGTATGCGATCTATCGTATCCAGCGCTAACGTCACGCGGCTTGCACGCTATGCTGGCCGCCGCTCCGCGCTTGCCTGGCTCCTGACCTTGCTGCCACTCGCCGCATTCCTGCTGTACGCGCTGGCCTCGCCGGGTCTGACGCGTGGGGCAGGCGCGGGCACGTATATCACTGCCGCAGCGCTGCTGGCGCACGGGCGGCCGGCGCTCGACGGCGCGATCGGCGCGCTGGCGCCCGCGCCGATCGGCGCCGACGCGCCGTTGTCCGCTTATGGCTCTGTAGCCTACGCCGCCGGGCATTATCAGCAGACCGCGCCGCCAGGACCGGCGCTGCTGGCTGTGCCTGCCTATGGCCTGGGCCTCCTGCTTGCGCCGGTTCTGGGCGCTGATACGCCTGTTCTGCTCACAGTCTTGCTGGCCGCGCTGATCGGCGCGCTGGCGATCGCTGGCCTGACCCGGCTGGTGTGGCGCGCGTTCGATCCGCCGGCCGCCGCCGCGCTCGCCATGGCTGGTCTGCTCCTCCTCAGGCCGCTGACCGGGATGCTGACCGGCCCGCTGCTCGCCACAACCATAGTGATTTGGACGCTGCCGGTTGCGCTGGCGCTCTGGCGCGGCGAAGTCACCCTCCGCGCGGCGTTCGGCGCGGGACTTGGCCTTGCCGCGCTGGGCCTGGCCGATTACGTCGCGGGCGCGCTGGCCGCCATTGTTATCCTCGTGCTGCTCGTGCGCTCCTGGCGCGTGCCGGGCCGGGCGCTGGCGCTCCTGGCCGGCGCGGCGCTGCCCGCGCTCGTGCAAGGCTGGTACGGCACGGTCGCGTTCGGTAGGCCGTGGGGTCTCGGTTTCCGTTACGCCGTTGATCCGGCCGCGCGGGGACTGCTCCACGCTGGCGATCCGCTGGCGCTCGGGGCAATCGGCGGGGCGATGCTCGTTTGCGTGCTCATCGCCAGGCTGCATAACCGGCAGACAGCGGTATTGCTGGCCGCGCTGGCGCTGATGATCGCCGTGCCAGTTGCGACCATCGCGCCACCCGCCGCCCAGCTCATGCCGGTAGACTGGGCCACCCCAGCGGCGTTCGTGCCGGTAGTATTGCTGGCGCTGGCAGTGAGCATCGCGCCATTTCTGGCTGGCCGCGTGCGCGTCTCGCGCCGCGCGGCACTGCCGGCGGCGCTGTTGCTCGCGGTGCTACTCGCGCCGTTCTGCGCGCTGCCCGTACATCTGCTGGCCGCCAGCGTGCCGGACGCGACGAATTATGCCGCGCCCTTCGCCATTGAGTCGAACGGCGCCGCCCATCCAGTCTGGACAGTCGGCAAAGGCGGCACTGCGGAGACCGGTTCACTCAATCTTGCAGCAGGGGGCTGGGCGGAAAGCCCGTGGCTGGACGTCGCGGCGGGCCAGGAATACACGGCGCGTGTCGCGGCCAGCGGTGCGGGGCGACTGCTCTTCGCCTGGTACGATGCGGCCCGTCAGCCCGCGGTCGCCCAGGCGGTGTCGTTGCACGCCAGCGGCGACCAGCGCGCGTCGTTCGCCGCGCCACCGCAGGCAGCTGGGCTGCGCCTGCGCTTCGAGTCCGCCGCTGGCACGACGCTGACCGTGACGGCCGTGCAACTGACGCTGGCGGCCGGGGCGCGCGTCGAGCCATTCCCTGATTACAACCGCGCCGCGTTCGCCTTCAGCTTCGACTGGGAATCGGCGATGGGCGGCCTGATCCACACCCGCAGCAGTGGTGAGGGCGAAGGCGCCACTGTTGGTTTGCAAGCCGATGGTGGTCCTTCTGTCGCCGACGCCGAAGCGAAGGCGCTGCGGATGCGCGACGGCGCGCGGTTCCTGGCCGACCAGTTCGCCCGCTACGGCATTCACGCCACCTTCTATGCGACGGGGTACGACCTCCTGACCGGCAATCCAACCTGCGAGAAGTTTTTGGGCAACCCAATTTACCGAAACGCCGATGAAGCAAATGGCTGGGGCAGCAACTGGTGGCAGACGCACCCGTGGTACGAGAACGACCCCTGCTCGACCGAAGCGCAGGCGCCCGCCTGGTACTTCGCCTCGGAGACGCGCGCACTGGCAAACGAGGGCCATGAGATTGGCTCGCACACCTTCGGGCACCTTTACGTGCGCGGCGTCGAGCCAGCGGAACTCGCGGCCGACCTAGCGCAGTGGAATCGCTCCGCCGAGGCGCTTGGCCTGCCGCCCGCAACCTCGTTCGCCTTTCCCTGGACCAGCAGCAACAGCCTCGACGCGCCCTTCTTCGCCGTCTTCGAGCAGCAAGGCTTGACCATCCTGACCCGGGTCTACCCGCCCGATCTGCGGCATCAGTACGAACTCGACCGCGAGCAGGACGACCCCAATATCACCATCTTCCCCGACTTCTACCTGCCGTCTCGCGCCGACGCGCTCGACCAGGCGCTGGCCGGTATTGACCTGGCGCTCGCCGGCCGGGGCTACTTCAGTGTCTGGACGCACCCGAACGAGGTGCTGGAGCAGGGCGGTCAGGTCATCTGGACGCGCGCGATTGACTACGCGGCGCAGGCGCGCGACCGGGGCCTTTGGGTCGCGCCGGTGAGCGATATCGTACGGTACGGGCAGCGCACGCGCCAGGTCGCCGTCACCGCGCTGCCGGTCGCGGGTGGCACGCGGCTGGTGGTCGAGAACCAATCGGGTCAGGCGCTTTCCGGCCTGACCCTAAGCCTGCCGGACACAGCCGCCCACGCGAATGTCGGCGGGCAGCCGTGGACCGACACGCGCGGCACGCAACTGCGCCTCACCGTGCTGTCGCCCACCGGCAACACGATTGTGCGGGTGAGCCGGTGAGCCATCCCGCCACAGCCAGGCGTGCCGCGGCGCGCTCCGCCGATATGCCGCGCGCCCTCCTGCGCGCGGCGCCGTTCGTGATCGCCGCGTTGGCGGTGACGGTGACGGCGCTGCATCGTTTGCCGGCGATTCTGCCCTTCCAGTGGGCGATGCTGCGCTGGCCTTTCCCGATGCAAGGGTCGGAAAGCCTGATCGTCTGGGAGGCGCACCTGCTGGCGGAGGGCAAGAGCATTTACGTCGCCAACACGCCCGACCAGCACGGCTTCATCTCCGGTCCCTACACCCCGCTCTACTTCGTCGCCGTCGCCGCGACGCTGAAACTGACGCCGACCATCTACACCGGCGGACGAGTGATCGCGTTCTGCGCCTGGCTTCTGCTCATCGCGACCGTGGCCGCGCTAACGCTGGCGGCGACGCGCCGCCGCTCGGCCTGGCTCGGCGCGCTGGTGGCGGCGGTCAGCCTGGCGGTCTTCTCGCCGGGCGTGATCTGGGCGGTGCGCGTGAAGCCGACGATTCCGGCGCTGGCGCTGGCGGCGTTCGGCCTGCTGGTGGTGCAATTGACCTGGAACGCGTCCAGGCCGTACTACCTCTGGGCACTGCCGTTCTTCATCGCCGGCTACTTCACCAAGCAGACGACGCTGGCGGCGGCGAGTGCGGCGATGCTCTTCCTGCTGGTTCGGCTGGGACCGCGCGCCGGGCTGCGCTTCGTCGGCGTCGGCGCGCTCGGCGGCGCGGCGCCGTTCGCGCTGCTGACGCTGGCGACGCGCGGTGAGTTCCTGCGCCACATCGTCACCGATCGCCGGTTGGCCTGGCAGTTCCAGCTCGTCCGTAACTTCGGCGGACTCTTCCTGCGCGATTACTGGCCGCTGCTGGTCGCCGCGCTGGTCGCCGCCGTCGCGCTCGCCTGGGCGCGCGTGCCGACCATCGCGCCCTACTACCTGCTGACCGCGCTCGTCATCACGCCGGTCACGATCGGCGTTGAAGGCGCCGACCACGACCACCTGATCGAACTGGCCGCCGCCGCCGCCCTGGTCGTCGGCGCGGGCCTGGCCGCCGCGCTCACCGGTCGCGCGTTGCCCGTGCTCGCCGCCTGGCCGGTCGCCGCGCTGCTCGTCGCGCAGGTCGTGACCGGCTGGACACCTGATCGCTGGTACGCCGGAGAGTTGACTGTGCCCAGCCCACAGGTGCGCCTGCAACTCGAACGGATCGTGACCAACATTCGCGGCACGCCCGGCGATGTGCTGGCCGAAGAGGTTGGCCTGCCCCTGCTTGCGGGCAAACCTGTGCCCTACGACGATCCGCAGGCGATGGCCGCGCTCGCCCGCGTCGGCCGCTGGGATGAGCAGCAGTTGCTCGACGACCTCAACCAGCGCCGCTTCAGTCTCGTCGTCCTCCCGGCCAACCCGCGCGACGAACTCTGGACGCCCGAAGTCCTCGCCGCCATTCACGCCAATTACACCCTCAAGTTCCGCGACGTGTGGTTTACGTGGGAGGCGAAGCGATAGCCGAAAGCTGCTTTGCTATACTTGCTGATAGAGGATGGTGAAGATCTTTTCTGGGCACGGAGTATTCGATGGCGATGACTAAAACCGACCAAGAACTTATCACGAAGTGGATTGAGCCTGATCCCGATGAGCGCGGGCCACAAGAGGCACGTCTGAAACACTATGGAATCTCTGCCTGGGCGATTATTGGCGTGTGGAAGAAGAGCGGCGGCGACATCGAAGCGGTAATCAGCAATTATGAAGTGCCGCGCGAGGCCGTCGAAGCGATGCTCGCTCTCTACCGGCGCTATGCGCCCTATATTGATGCGCGTATTTTGCTGAACGACGCGGCGTTCGAAGACTGGTCGTCGCTCGTTGACTGAGTTGTACTGCGATCACAACATTGCCCGTCAGCTGGTCAGCCTGCTGCGCCGCGCCGGGTATGATGTGCTCACTGCTGATGAGATCGGGCTAGCGGCGGCGAAGGACGATCAGCAGCTTCTGACAGCCGCCCAGCGCGGACGGACCTTGCTCACGTATGATGCCAAGGATTTCTGGCTATTACATCGTGCCTGGCTGCGCTGGACCGGCGCCTGGAACGTTTCGCGCCAACATCGCGGCATCCTACTGTTACCACAGCCGTCAAAACCGTCAAATAGTGACATGGCACAAGCCGTAGATAGTCTCCTTGGCAGCGAGCCGCAGCTAGCGAATAAACTCTACCGCTGGAAAAGCACAGGCTGGCAGGAATTACGGTAGAGCATTCCATGAACTTTGTCTGCAACGCAGAGTACGTCACGATCGGTGGTAGCGCGGAGGGCGGATGAGTCGCTGGCTGTGGATGATGGTCGGGGTCGCGGCGATCTGGGGGGCCGCGTTCCCATTCACCAAGCCCGCCCTCGCGGAGATGACGCCGGCGACCTTCACCGCGTTTCGCTTCCTGCTCGTCGCCGTGATTCTCACGCCACTGGCGCTGATCGTCCAGTGGCGCGCGACCGGGCGCTTCGGGCTGGGCATCGTGCGGGCCGACTGGCGTCGCTTCCTCCTGGCTGGGCTGACGGGTTTCGTCATCACCCAGATCGGCCAGAATTGGGCGCTCAGTCTCAGCCCGAGCAGCGACATCGCGCTGATCTCGGCGACGCAGGCGGTCTGGATCGTCGCGCTTGGCGCGGTCTTTCTCCGCGAGCCAGTGTCCTGGCGCGGCTGGCTCGGGCTAGTCAGTTGCCTGGCCGGCGTAGTCTTCATCACCGGCATCAATCCGTTCGCGGCCGGCGGCGCAGTTGGGCAAGGCTGGCAGCGGCCGGTGGGCGACCTCATCTTCGTCGTCGGGTCGGCTTGCTGGGCGGTGTATAACCTGCTGAACCGGCCACTGGGCGAGCGCAATCCGCCCCTCAGTGCGATGGCGACGATGAGCCTGATCGGCGTCGCCGCGCTCGTGCCGCTCGCGCTGGCCGAACAGGTGGGCTGGCTCCACTTCCCCGGCGTCGTCGCGCCCGCGCGCGTGGAATTCACCGGGCCGATCGTCGGCGGCGTGGTCTACAGCGCCGTGCTCGTCACGGTGGTTGGTCTGCTGGTGCTGCTGATCGCCTACCAGCACCTGAGCGTCGCGCAGGTCGCCGTGACTTTCTATGTCTCGCCGCTCACCGGCGTGCTGGTGGCGCTGCTTTGGCTCGGCGAGCCGCTACGGGCCGGTCTGCTCCTCGGCCTCCCGCTCATCCTGCTGGGTCTGTACCTCACCACCAGCACTGGCCCGGTGACGCAGGCAGAACCGGCGGAACTGAGCGAAGCCACGGTGGCGGAGCCGTAGAAGTGGGCCTACCCATGCCGACCAAATTGCCGCTCCAGGTCGCCGAGGTTGACGTGCAGCATGGTCGGGCGGCCGTGGGCGCAGGTGCGCGGCAGGGTCGTACGTTCCAGCTGGGCGATGAGGGCACGCATCTCCTCCAGCGTCAGCACCTGATTGGCGCGGATGGCGCTGTGGCAGGCAGTCACGCCGGCCAGGCGCTCGATCCAGTTCTGGCCCTGCCCGCCCTGCGCGGCTTCTTCGAGGATGGTGACGATCGTCTCGCCGAGACTGCGGACGCGGCCGTTTCGGGCGAGCGCGGCCGGCACCGCCTTCACTGTCCAGGCCCGCGCGCCGAACGGCTCAATCGCGAAGCCGAGCGCGGCGAGGTCGGCGCTGGCCGCCTCCACCGCTTCCGCCTGGGGCGGTGTCAGATCCAGCACCAGCGGTTCGAGCAGTAATTGACTGTCGGGCGCGGCCTGCGCGACGCCCGCGAGGAGCTGGTCGAGCAAGATACGTTCGTGCGCGGCGTGCTGATCGATCAGGAAGACGCCCTGCGGCCCTTCGGCGATGATGTACGACGCGCCGGCCTGGCCCAGCACGCGCAGCGGCGGCAGATGGCCGGGAGGCGTCTCCGGCGTCGGCGCTGGTCCCAGGTTGCGGCCATTGGGCGCTGGGATCGGCGG
>DASUBC010000435.1:0-8200 GCA_035763465.1 Thermomicrobiales bacterium | reverse complement strand
AGTTTCACCCAAACGCTGGCGCTGACCCAGGCCGCCGAGCGGGCCGGCTTCACCGCCGCCCTGCTGGCCGAGCACTACGCCGCCTCGTCGGGCCGCGCCGACCGCATGGCGGCCGATGCCTGGGTCTTCCTCGGCGCGCTGGCGCGCGAGACCACGCGCATCCGGCTGGGCACGCTGGTCAGCCCGGTGACCTTCCGTCACCCGTCCGTTCTCGCCAAGCTGGCCGCTACGCTCGACCACCTCAGCGGTGGGCGCGCCGAATTGGGCCTGGGGGCAGGCTGGCTCGCGGCGGAACATGCCGCCTTCGGCTTCCCATTCCCAGCCGGGCCAGCTCGCGTGGATCTGCTCGAGGAACAGCTACAGGTAATCACCGGGCTGTGGTCGCAGTACCCGTTCAGCCACCATGGGCCGCACTATCAGCTGGAGACGTGTTATTTTACGCCGCGCCCGGTCCAACAGCCACGCCCACCGATCCTGATCGGCGGCACGCCCACCTCGACCCGCCTGCCCCAACTGGCCGCACGCTACGCCGACGAATACAATCTCGGTCTGGGCGCCCCGGCGGCGTGCCGGGCCACGCGCGAGCGACTCGACCGTGCCTGCGCCAGGCTCGGGCGTGCTCCGGAGACGCTGTCGTTGTCGCTCTTCGCCGGGGTCTGTGTCGGGGAGACAGAACTGGAGGTTGCGCGATCCCTGGACCGGTTGCGGGCAGGCGCCCGGCCTCATATGCAAGACCTGGACACCTGGATCACCGGCACGCCCGAACAGGCCGCCGCCAAACTCCGCACGCTCGCAGCGGCAGGCGTACAGCGGCTGATGTTCTCGGTGGAGCACGAAGTACACGGCGAGATGGTGACGCTCCTGGGCGAGCGCGTCCTGCCGCTCGTCAACGCCGCCGCCTGACGCGGAGCGGTGGGTATCTACGCCATCGCGCGGGCGGCGCTACTCGGTAAGTACAGCCGCGAGGAGCTGCGGGGCAATGTTGCCGCCGCTGATGATGACGGCCGTCGTCGGCCCGGGCGCCAGCTGCTTGCGCGCGGCGAAGGCCAGTGCCCCAGCTCCCTCAGCGACGATCTTGTCGCTGATCGCCAGGTCGGCGATGGCCGCGCGCAGGCGCTCCTCCGGGACGAGCACCCAGCGATCGATCGTGGCGCGCAGGCGCGCGGCCATCGCCGGGTCATAGGGCGCCGTGACCCCGTCGGCGATGGTGGCAGGCGTGAGCGCGATCGGTCCGCCCGCCGCCAGGGCGCGCGGCCAGAGCGGATAGCCCGTCGCCTGCACGCCGATCACCTCGATGTTGGGCCGGAGCGCTTTGACCGCGCTCGCGACGCCCACCGCCAGTCCGCCACCGCCCACCGGCACGATGACCCGTGCGAGATCGGGCGCCTGCTCCACCAATTCCAGCCCCAGGCTACCGTGGCCGGCGATGACTTGCTCATCGCGGAACGGATGAATGAACGTCTCCGGTTCGTGCTCCCACGCCGCATTCGCCATCCAGTCCAGTAATTGCTGGCGTGGCAGCAACACCGGCGTGGCGCCCAGGCGCCGGACGCCCTCGACCTTGGGCGCTGGCGCGGTGTCGAGCATGACGGTTCGGCAGGGCACGTCGAGTTCGTGAGCAACATAGGCACAGGCCAGCGCGGCGTTACCGGAACTGACCGTGAGCAGGCCCCGCGCCCGGCGCTCGGGTGGCAAGGCGAGCGCCGCCGCGAAGAAGCCGCGCACCTTGTAGGCCCCGGTGACCTGCAAGCACTCCAGCTTGAGGTACAACCCGGCGGGCGCGGCCACGACCGGCGTGCGCCGGATATGCGGTGTCACCTGCACGGCAGCGGCGCGAATCCGCTCCAGGTCGATCATCCCCTCCCCTCCTCATCTACAATACACCAGGGCGCCGCGGATACGAGTTCAGAGTCGGGCAGTCGGGCAGTGGGTTCTCGTCAGCACCGCGCCTGGCTGCTGGCGCTCTTGTGTCCCAAGATCGCTGCCCGGCTCTGCACTGTTTTCGCCGCAGCTGGCCGCTCGCCATTTGGCAGCACGGAGTATAGTGTGTCTTCGTCGCCGTCCATTTGCCCGCAACACGCGGGGAGCGCGCTTCGGCTGGCCTGTGGCGCGCAGTAGTGTGGTGCAGCGATTGTAGCAGCCGCCCTGTCTACTGTGCGCCTCAGCTCACTTGTCGCCTGGTTCCGTGGTGGCTTGTACGATCCCGAGGGACTGGACGCCGTCGCGACTATCGCGCCGCAGGCGAGGAGGGTACGATGCGCGCTGGAGAGGCGCCTGGCGTTGACACCCACCGCCTGACGACCGGGGAAACGCTCACCGTGCGCGTCCTGGAACCGCCGCTAGGCCACTATGCCGGGCGGATCGAGTATTGGTGGCGCGAGGTCCGCGCGCCGCTCGTCGCCGGCGACCTGGCTGCCACCAGCCGCGACCGCTTCTTCGTGGGCGAGATCGCCGGCGTCTACGCCGGGAGCATGACCTACGCGACCGCGCGCGACGCACCCGAGGTGGCCGTGCTGGAGATGGTCTGGACGCACCCCGATCACCGGCGCAAAGGCATCGCCGACCACCTCCTCGCGCGGGCGCTCGCCGACTTCCGGGCGTGGGGCGGGCGGGCGATGTATCTGTGTACGACCAATCCGCACGCCGCAGCCCTCTACGCGCGCCATGGGTTCCGGCCGCTGATCGGCGATGGGATGCGCTACCTCGCACCGGGGCACGAGGACTTCGACCGGACCTACTTCGCCGCTGCCGGGCCTGCCCGCGCGCGACCTGGCGCCTGGGGCGACCTCGCCCGCGTCGCGGCGCTCTACAACCAGCCGGAGCCGGACTGGCTCATCAAGGATTATCCGCGCCGCGTCTTCCGCGACATGCGGTACGAGAGCCACTACATCCGCGTCTGGCAGCCGTGCAGCGAGGGCCGGGGACAGGTGCAGGTACTCGAGGCACCACGCGGGTCGCTGGTCGGCATCGCCAGCCTGGTGGAGGTCGACAGCTTCTTCGAGCAGCATGTGCACGTGCTCGAGTGCTGGGCCTGCCCCGCCTACCTCGCCCAACTCCCGCCGGTGGTCGAGGCGATGGTCGCCGAGGCGGCAGGCGCAGGTGCGGAGATCGTCCAGACCTACGTGGCTGAGAGCGATGCCACGAAGCGGGCGCTCCTCGCCGCCGCCGGCCTCCGGGAAGAGGCGCGCCTTGCTGGGCGGCTGCGCGTGGGCGACCAGCGCGCAGCCTTGCTGATCTACGGGTGTGCGCTGGGGCGCCGCGCGGTACCGCCGCATCCCCTCGGGAGCTATTACGGCGCCCGACCGCCGTGGCGGTAGCGTGGCCGGCGGGGGTGCGCTGGCGCGGCCGCGCCAGCGCTGGCGAGATGGTCTGAGCCGCGCGAGGCGGGCGAGCACGAGCAAGCCCCGGCGCAGCTACCACGACCGGTTCCCTTGCCGTACCCGGCGACGCGGGTCGCTCAGAACCATGGCCGCTACGATACCGCGCGCGACGATCGCGTCAGCGAGTTCGCAGCCGGTCCACTGGCTGATCGAGCGCCCGGCGCGAATCGCGGGCCTGCATGGGATGCCTAATGGCGGCATCATGGCACTACTGCCGGTACACAGCCATGCTGCCGATACAGCGCACGTCAGTACGCGTCTACCAGCCGGGGCGGTGGTCCGGCGAAGACCAGGCTGGCCAGGGCCAGGTCGGCCATCGAACCAGCGAGGGCGCCAATGGACGCGAGTTGTTCGGCCGTCAGGAAACTGGTGTAGAGCGCCGCGAGCGCGCGGACATCAAGTCGCAACTGTCCGGTCCCGCCACAGGCGACGTCCCCGCGCCCGGCACTGATGCGCAGCACGAAGTTGCCGCAGTTCGCGGGCAGCAGGTCATCGGTCACCGCGAAGTGCAGTTCGGCGGTCAGCGCGGGGTGATAGCCACGGGCGCGCAGGGCGCCAGCCACATCCACGATCCGCAGGAGCCAGGGGTGCAGCCGATTGATGGTGACTCCTGGCTCGGGCAGCAGCTGGAGAATGGGTTCCGCTGGCGCGCCGCGCAGGGTCGCCGTGCTCGTCATCGCCCGGTCGCTGGCGAGGAAGGCCAGGAAGGTCAGGCCGGCCTCGCGGTCGAGGACGCACCAGTCGAGCACCTGGAGTGGCGCCTTGCGGCCCGCCTGGCTATAGACGAAATAGCCCTCTGGTGTGTCGCCGCGCCGGATCAGGTAAGCATAGGCCTCCTGGCCGAAGGGCGCGACGGTCTTCTGCCACATGAAGGGGTTGCGGTCCAGCCCGCCATTGTGCTGCCGCACCCAGCGGTTGCGGATAGGGACGAGCGTCTGCCACTCATCCGTGGCGATCGGCACAACGTCTAGCGCGGGGCGTGAATTGAGGCCGGCCAGCGTCAGCTCGTAGGTCAGCGTGTTGCCAGCGTGCTCGAATCCGGCCTTGCGATAGACCGGTAGCGTAGAGGGGTACAGCGTTGCGAGCGCGATGCCGGTCTCGTGCAATTCCGACAACGTTCCGCGCAGCAACGCGGAAGCCGCGCCGCGCCCGCGCCACTCCGGCGCGATCCCCAGCGACCCAATACCGGCCATCGGCACCCGCTGCCCGCCGAACCATTGCCCCGCTCGCAGGATGGCGAGACCGCCGACCGGCCGCCCGCCGGCGCGCACGACGCGGTAGTGCTCCGGCCCAGCCCCCGCCATCCAGTACGCCATCCGCCCGGGTTCCTCAAAGTGGAGCGCCCGCGCGATGATCGCCTCCAGCGCGGACTGTTCCCCAGGACGCAGCGGGCTGATTCCTGGCTCGATATTCGCCATACTTCCTTTCCTGCGCTCACGGCATTGTCGGTGGTTACGCCCCGGCCATGGTCAGCGGGGCGTGAAGAGTGTCAAGCATCCCCTCAGCGAGCGCGATGCCCCAGCCGATGCCGGTGGGGACGACGGCGTGACTGTGCTCGTAGCGCACGCGCTCCGCCGCGACATCGTCACGGTAGAGGACGGGACCGGTGCAGTCGCCGGGATGGGTCAGATTGGGCATTGCCGTCGCGAGGTGCAGCTGCGCCGCCGTGCCGATAGAGAGTTCCTGCGTCGTCCCGATGAGCGTGCCAATCCCCGCCGCCGCCGCGAGCGCGTAGACCTGGCGCGCCTCGGTAATCCCACCGCACGCCTGAAGCGAGATATTGAAGATGTCCACGGCCCGCGCCTCGGCGAGCCGGTAGGCATCCCGCAAGCCGAAGACGTGCTCGCTCACCGGCACGCGGACCCGCCGGCGGATTTCCGCCATCCCTGCCAGGTCCGTCCGGTAGCAGGGGCTTTCCACCAGGAGCGGGTCGGCCAGGTCGAGCAGCCGCTCGATCGTATTCAGCCCGGTCTTCCAGTCGTACAGTGCACTCAGATCGAGCGACTTGATCTGGATCTCCGTCCCCCAGCGCTCGCGCACCCCGCGCAGGAAACGCTCGTCCGCCTCGACATTACCGCCGCAGTAGAGTCGGAAGAGGTCGAAGCCTTCGGCGTAGCGCCGGGCGACGCGCGCCAGGTTGGGTTCGACCTCGTCCACCGACTGCATCCGGAAAATGGGGTAGCAGACGCGCAGCCGGTCGCGCAGCCTGCCGCCCAGGAAGTTGTAAACTGGCTGGCCGAACGCTTTGGCGACCGCATCCCAGAGGGCGAGCTCCAGCCCGCAGCGGATCACGCTCACCTTGCCTTCGGATGGCAGCGCGTCCGCCAGTCGCCGGGAGTTGTCGGCCAGCGCGATCGGTTCGCGGCCGACGAGGAGCTGGTTGGCGACCACCACCAGGTCGCCCAGATCCGGCTGCATCGCGGGTGGGTGCGACAGGTCCGACATCTCGCCGATCCCGACGATCCCGTTATCGGTCTCCAGACGGACGATGACGTGCTGGTTACGGCTACCAGTCTCACGGCGGGTGGAGACCGGGTGCAGGGTCACGCGAGTAATACGCATCGCCTCTCCATTCTCTCAGGTCACCGCAGAGTGGCGGGCGCTAGTCCAGCGCGCCCAATTCCGCTTCGGCGAGCAGCGTGGCGAGTTCGGCGCGATCGAGGTCGTCCAGCGGCGCCCAGGCAGTGCCGCGCGTGCGCGTGCTGCCAATGATGCCGCGCCGGTGCAGGATCTCCTTATACGCCTCGATGCCGTGCAGGCCGAAGAAGTTGAGCAACGGGAAGATGCGGTTATGCGCGGCACGCGCAGTGACCCAATCGCCTGCTTCGAGCGCTCGCCAGACTGGCAGATAGAGCTCGGTGATCGCGCAACCAGGCATATTGCCGCAGGCGCCACGCACGTAATGGACCAGAAGATACCGCCCGCTTTCGCCGCCCAGCACGCCATCGAGGTGCTCCCCCGTGTCGCGCAGCACCGCGCTGATGGTATGCGTGCTGGCCGCCGCCTCTTCCTTGATGTAGCGGACGGTCGGGAGCTCGCGCGCGAGGCGGGTGAGCAATGCGGCGGACATCGGCGTGCCGACCGGCCCCTGCGCGTTCTGCACGACGATCGGCGTCTCCACCGCGCGCGCGATGGCGGCGTAGTACGCGACCAGCGCCTCGCCGCTCGCCTTCGTCACGTAGGGCGGCATCACCAGCAGCCCGTCGGCGCCGGCGTCGCGCGCATACCGGGCGAACATAACGGCTACCTCGGTGCTCGTTCCCGCCGTGCCAACGACGACCGGCACGCGACCGCGGACCTCGTCTATGGTCAGGTCAATCACCCGCAGCCGCTCCTGGTCGGAGAGCGAAGAAAACTCGCTCGCGTGCCCGAGCGTGACGATCCCGTGGACCCCGACCGCCAGGTTATACCGCACGATGGCCCGGCAGCCCGCCTCGTCGAGCGCGCCGTCGGCGGTGAACGCCGTCGCCATTACCGGTAGAATGCCGCGTAATGCTTGCATCTCGTTATCTCCGTCTACAATGCAGTAGTTGTCCCGGCTGGGCATGGCGATGCCAGACGCGGGGCCAAAGGCGCCCGGCGCTTCACGTCTCCTGTGCTCGGGCTTGCGCCCGCTCTCGCTGGCGCTGATAGGCGGCGTCGAGCCTGGCGCGGGCCGGTTCCTTCGGGCGCTCGACCTTCTTCGCCCGCTGCTGGTGCGTGCGGAGCGTATGGTCAAGCAGCAAGGCGCGCAGGCGCGCCACCTCCCCCTGATAGTCCGCCTCGGCCGCCAGGTTGTGCTCCTCCGTCGGGTCGGCCGCCAGGTCGTAGAGCTCGCAGTCGCCATCCGCGTAGTGGGCGTACTTGTAGCGCTCGTCGCGCACCATCGCCTGGCCCAGGTTCTCACTGTAGACGACGTCGCGAATCGTCCCGGCCGGGTCGGCGAGGAGCGGCGACAGGTCACACCCTTCCAGCGTTCGTGGCGGCGTCAAGCCACAGGTGCGATAGAAGAGCGGCACCAGATCGAGCAGGCTGACCAGCGCAGGGCAGCGCTGCCCCGCTGCGACTCCTGGCCCCCGGACGATCAGTGGGACATGGGCCATGGACTCGTAGAAGAAACTCTTGTAGGCGAGACCGTGGTCACCCAGCGCGTCGCCGTGGTCGGAGGTAAAGATGATCAGCGTGCGGTCGAGCGCGCCAGTCGCCTCCAGGGCCGCCAGCATCTTGCCGATCCCCTCATCAATCAGGCTGATATTGGCGTAGTAGTGCTGGCGCCAGCGGCGATATTGCTCCGGCGTCGCCTGGCTCGGATCAATCTGGAACATGGGATTCTTGAGCGCCTCGGGGCCGGCGCGCCGTTGCGCCCGTGGCTTGTGGGCGAGTTCGGCGCGCGAGCCGATCGGCGCGGGGATTGGCGCATCAGCGTACATCTCCGCCAGTTCTTCTGGCGGATCGTAGGGGTCGTGTGGCCCCGCGAAACTGGCCCAGACCGCGAACGGCGCACCGCCGCGCCGCGCCAGCCATGCGGCGGCCTGGTCGCCGGTAAATCCGTCTACATGGAACCGCTTCGGCAGGGGCGTCACCGGGGCGCCGAGCGACTCGAAGTAACCGGTGTTAGTGGTGGGGTGGACGCGCTCGTGGCCGTGGTTGTGGAGGAACTTGGCGAAGTCGTCCTGCAAATAGGTGTGGCGCTTATCCTCGGCGCTGATCCGTTCCTCGAAACCCTGCCGGCTATCCCAGGGAATGAAGTGCATCTTGCCGATCGCGGCGGTCTGGTAGCCCGTCTCAGCCACGCGCGCCGGCCAGGTCGGCGTGCCGGGATCAAGGCCGTGGTTGTTGCT
>DASUBC010000434.1:0-14415 GCA_035763465.1 Thermomicrobiales bacterium | reverse complement strand
GACCGCACCCGCCAGCTCAGCCACGCGCTGGTGGACCGCGACTTCACCGGCTTCGACCGTCAGGACGTACGCCACGACCTGACCTTCGTCACGATGGTCGAGTACGAGGCCGGGTTGCCGGCCCAGATCGCCTTTCCGCCGCAGGATGTGAAAGAGCCGATCGCGAAGGTGCTGGCCGAGCATGGGCTGAAACAGTTCCACACCGCCGAGACGGAGAAGTACCCGCACGTCACCTTTTTCTTCAATGGCGGGCGCGAGGAGCCGTTCCCTGGCGAGGACCGCAAGCTGCTGCCATCGCCGAAAGTCGCGACCTACGATTTACAACCGGAGATGAGCGCGGCGGGCGTGGCGGACGCGGCGGTGGCGGCGGTGAAGTCCGGCCAGTACGATTTTATCATCGTCAACTTCGCCAACCCTGACATGGTCGGCCACACCGGCGTGCTCAAAGCGGCGATCGCCGCCTGCGAAACGGCGGACGCCTGCGCCGGCAAGGTTGTGGACGCGCTGCTGGCGGCGGGCGGCGCGGCGTTGATCACCGCCGACCACGGCAACGCCGAGCAGGAGATTGATGAGGCGACCGGCGGCCCGCACACCGCGCACACGACTAACCCGGTGCCGGTCTGGCTGGCCTCGCCCGAAGGCGACCTGCTGCGCGCGGTCACGCTGCGGCGCGGTGGTCGGCTGGCCGATGTCGCGCCAACCCTGCTCCAGCTGCTTGGCGTGCCGCCTGCCGGCGCGATGACTGGCCGGAGCCTGATTGCGGCAGAGCCTGCGACGGTCGCCAGCGGACAGGCGGCGCGCGAGGGCACGCAGCGCTAACAGCAGGCACCCCAGCACTCGCATTGACATAATCGGAAGGCGAGGATCACCCGCCCTCCAGTCCTTTTGGTCGGCTTCGACCAGGCATCCAGATTATTGCCTTATGTTTCACCCTTCCCCCTCTCCCGTGTCACGGGAGAGGGGGTGGCGAACGTAGTGAGCCGGGGGTGAGGGTTACTTCGGCTGGAGCTTGCCTTCCAGCATCATCATGATGACGAAGCTGTCGGCGTAGGCGCTGTTCTTCAAGATCACATCGTTGTCGGCGGGCCAGCCGGTGACGCGCACCTTATCGCCGTCCTGGAGCACCGGGTTGTTACCGAAACGCTCGTAGAGCGGGATGATCGGCAGCAACTCGTTGAAGGCCTGCGCGATCTTGGTGACCGCCGCTTTCTGCTGGTTCTCGTCAAGCCCCTTGCCGGCGTCAATCGTCAGTTGCTCCAGGTCCACGTCGCCGGCCGAGTCGGTCTTTTGCTTCAGCGGGAAGGCCATACCCTTACCGCCGTTGTTGGCCGCGCGGGTGTTGTGCAGGAGCAGCGCCGTGTCGTACGAGAACTGTGGGTGGGTCTGGCTGCTGCTGCCCCAACCGCTGAGGCCGAACTGGAAGTTGCCCTTGTCGAGTTCAATCGGGAACTGCGTGAAGGTAATCGTCCGCACGGTTGTCTTGATACCGAATTTGGTCAGCTGATCCGCCGAATCCTGGGCCGAGGCCGAAGAGTCGGCATACTCCGCCGGCACGAGCATCTCGAACTCGGCCCGCGTGCCGTCCTTGTTTGTCCAGACACCGTCGCTGCCTTTCTTCCAGCCGAGGTCGGTCAGCATCTGCGCGGCTTTGGTCGTATCGTAAGGGTAGGTGTTGAACTTCGCCAGGTCACCCTGGCTGACCCACTGCTCGGTCAGGAGGTCGGGGATGCCGGACATATACTTCGGCGCCTTGCCGGAATCGGCGTAGGTGACTTTGGCGTTCTGATCGCGGCTGATGGCCATCGCGATTGCCTGACGAGCCTTCTTATCGCTGAAGAAGGGGCCGAGTTTGTCGAAGTTGATGTAGACCGCGCCGCCGCTGTATGTCGGCGGGCGCACGATGCGGATGCCAGCCTGCATGAACGCCTGCTCCGTCGCCGGTGGGAAGCCGTGGGTGGCGTAGTCCACGTCGCGGGCGAGGACGACCGGCGTAATGTCGGGCGTCTCGCCGTTGTAGAGCACCACCTTGTCGAAGGCAACCTTGTCAGCCGCCCAGGACGTGGGATTCTTGACCAGCGTCAGTTGCGCGTTCGTGATGCTTTTCGGGTCGAGCTTGTACGGGCCGGTGACGATCCAGTCCGTCGGGCGAAACTGCTGGAAATCGGTATTGAGTTGCTTGCCCTCGGGATCGTCGAGTTTCTTGCCGGAGGCGAAGAGGTCTTGCGCCTTCTTGGCCCAGTCGCCGAAGGTGGCGTCGGAGCGGATGTTCTCACGGATCACGTAGCGCTCGACCACAGTTGACGGCGCCGACATGTGGAAGAGGACGCTGGAGTCACCGTCGGCCTTCACATCGTCAATGTAGTTCCAGACCGGCTGGCGCATGATCCGCAGGCACCAGAAGGTCGTCACAACGTCCTTCGACGTGAAATCCTTGCCGTCGCTCCACTTCACCCCTTTGCGGAGGTTGACGCGGAAGTTGTCGCCCTCAAACTTCTGGTCCGTCGCGAGGAGCTGCATCCACTTCTTGTCGTTCCAGTAGTACATCCCGAACGGCATTTCCATAATGTCGCGGTAAATGCCGCCCACCAGGCCAAGACCGCCGTTGGGCACACCGTTCATCGTGTTGTAGTGACCTTGCGGCGGGACCGAGAACGGCCAGGCGCCGTGGAATTCGCCCCCCTTCTTGCCGGCCGGCGCGGCGGCGGAGCTCGATGACGCAGCTGACGTCGCGGCGGCGCTCGATGAGGATGATGAGGTGGTCTTGGCCGCCGCTGGTGCGCTGGTCGCGGTCGCACTGGCGCCGCCGCAGGCCGCCAGGATGCTGGCGACAAAGGCGCTCGCACTGAGCGCGATGAACTGACGGCGGTTGACGCCCGCGCCGCGCGCGGCGGTAAGGTCTTCTGCTGACTGAGGTTTAGACTCCTGTTCGTGCTCGTGCGCCATGTTGGTCAAACCTCCTCTATACGATCCTGCCGTTGCCACTGCTCGCGCCGGTCCCCTGGCCGGCGCCCGCCCCTTGCGCTCTCCCCCGAGGGCGCCACCCACACACCCCATCTACACACCGTCAGACCACAGGTCACCTCCTGGTTGGGCCACACTGACAGCGCAGCGTCAGCGGCCGACCACACGAACCAGCACCGCGACCAGGCCAATGAAGATCAGCCCGATCAGCAAGGTGATCACGGTGATACTGAATTCCGCCGTCCCAGGCTGGAGGAAAAACAACATGCCACCGGCGGTCAGGGCGAGAAACATCCCGATCCGAAAGCCGGCCTGGCCGAGATGTGGATCCATGGCTTACCTCATCATCAATTCGGTGCTATCGGCCCAGTGCCATGAGTCGCATACCGAACACACGGGCAGCGTTCGCCGCTGTCTTGAGTGTCTACTGCCCACGAGTGCGCTGGCGCACCATTCTGTCGCGCAGGACCACCGCTGAACGATGCGCTCAGTCCGCCGCCAGGGCAGCGTCACGGGTGGCAATGTGCCCAGTGCGCTCACGCGCGATGACATGACACGAGGAAAACTGGTCTTCGCCAACTGGCACCAGCGTCGGCGCCACGGCATCGCACAGCCCCGCTTCGATCAAGGGGCAGCGTGGATGGAAGGTGCAGCCGGGCGGTAAGTTCAGCAGGCTGGGGAGATCGGCACTCCGGAGCGGCATCGCTCCCTTAGCGCGCGTCAGTTCGGGGTCTGGCTCAGGAATCGCCGCCAGCAGCGCCCGCGTGTAGGGGTGCTGTGGTGCGGCAATCACGGTGGGTGTCCGGCCATATTCGACCAACCGGCCCAGGTACATCACGCCGATATTGCCGCTCCAGGCGAAATACTTGGCGATCGCCAGGTCATGCGTGATGAACAGAAAGGTCACGCCGAGCTCGTCGCGCAGTTGCAGCAGCATATTCAGAATGCTGACTCGCAACGAGACGTCCACCATCGAGACGGCCTCGTCGGCGACGATGACGCGCGGGTTGAGGGTCAGCGCCCGCGCCACCGACACACGCTGGCGCTGGCCGCCGCTGAGCTGATGCGGATAGGTATTGAGAAAGTTAGCGCCTGGTGTCAGCCCCACCAGTTCCAGCAGTTCCTGCGCGCGTTTCACTGCTGCCGGTTTGTTTCTGACAATCTTGTGTTTGAGCAGTGGCGCCGCGAGTGTCTGGAAGACTGTGCGAATGGGATTCAATGATGAATAGGGATCCTGATGCACGATCTGCACAGCCCGGCGGAAATCGCCCTGCTGGCTGCTCGATAGTCCGCTGATGTTCTGACCGTTATAGCGCATCTGGCCGCTGGTTGGTGGACGCAGTCCGGCGATCATCTTCGCGGTGGTGGTCTTACCGCTGCCGCTCTCGCCAACCAGGCAGAGAACCTGCCCCGCCTCGATCGTCAGCGAGACGTCGTCCACCGCGCTAATCGGACCGCGCCGGGTCGTGAAGACCTGGCTGACGTGGTCGAGTTCGATCAACGGCGTGCTCATGGCGCCACCTCAACCGTTTCGCGGTGCAATTGCACCTGGTCGGTATGAATACACGCCGCACTGTGCCCATTGCCCACCGGCCGTAGGGGCGGGTCTTCCTGCGAGCAGGCGGCGGTTGCATACGGGCAGCGCGGGTGAAACTTGCAGCCGTCCGGCAAGGCCAGCAGATTCGGCGGGTTGCCGGGAATTGACTTCAAGGCGACTAGATCGCCGCTGATTGGTGGCACGGCTTCGAGCAACCCGACGGTGTAGGGATGCTTCGGGTTGTAGAAGATGTCACGCACATCGCCGAATTCGACGATGCGACCGGCGTACATGGTCGCGACGCGGTCAGCCAGCTCCGCCGCAATCGTCAGATCGTGTGAAATGAAGATCATGGCGAAGCCAAGTTCGCGGCGCAGATTCAGGAGCACATCAATGATCGTCCGCTGGGTCAGAATGTCGAGCGCGGTCGTCGGCTCGTCGAGGATGATGAGCTGTGGGTCGAGCAGCAGGCTCATTGCGATCGAGACCCGCTGGCGCATCCCCCCGCTCAGTTCGTGCGGATAGGCGAGCAGCACGCGCTCCGGGTCCAGCTGCACCAGTTGCAACAGTTTGACGGCTTGCGCGCGGACGTCGCTACGGTGCGCGCCGGGCCGGTGCGCGCGGACAGTATCGTACAACTGGTCCCACACGCGCAGCACCGGGTTGAGCGCGTTGAGCGCCGACTGGAAGACCATCGCACATTCCTGCCAGCGGAAGTGGCGCAGTTCCTCCTTGCCCAGCGCCAGGACATCCACCTCGAAGCCGTCGCGCCCGTAATAGACGACACTGCCCTCGCGGACGACGCCAGACTTCGTCAGGAGGCGGAGCAGGGCCAGGCCCAGCGTTGACTTGCCGGAGCCACTCTCACCAATGAGCGCGATCGCCTCACCCCGATGCACATCGAACGTGACCCCGCGCACTGCCTGCACCGGGCCGCGCCGCGTACGGTACTCGACCACCAGGTCTTTCGCGGCGAAGACGAGCTTGTCCTCAGGCTTGCCGCCCGCTCCGTTGCTTGTGCCTGCCTGCTTCATCACACCCTCTCGCCCAGCCTCACTCGCCCTGCCGCAGCCGGGGGTTAAAGATATCCTCCAGCGAGCGTGTCATCGTGATAATGGCTAATTGGAGGATGGAGATCGCCAGCACCGGCGCCATGATGTACCAGAAACTGTTCTTGAAGAACATCGCGCCACGGGTGTAGGCGATATTGATCATGATCCCCCAGTTATCGCCCGCCAGCGGCGCCAGCCCCAGGAAGTACAGCCCGATTTGCGCGTAGATGGCTCCGGTCATGCCGATCGTGAAGTTGATCGCGATGTACGACAGCATATTGGGGAGGATTTCTCGGAACAGGATGTGGGTAGTGCCGAGATCGAGCGCCTGCGCGGCCTCGACATATTCGCGCTCGCGGAGCGAAAGCACCTGAGCGCGAATCGCGCGCAAGAGTGTCGGCCAGCCCAGGGCAGCGATGATGAACGCGAGTTGCCAGGCGCTCTTGAACGAGATGAACGCGGCCAGCACCGCGAGGAGTGGTAATTGCGGAATCGTCAGAACGATGTCTGCCAGCCCGGTGATGATCGAATCAATCCAACCGCCGGTGTAGGCGCTGAGGGCGCCGAAGACTACAGCGATGATCGTCGTGAGACCGGCGGCCAACAGGCCGACGACCAGGATGCTCCGGCCGCCTCGCACGATTTGCGCGAGCACATCGCGCCCGGCGTAGTCCGTGCCGAGCCAGTGCGCCGCGCTGGGCTGCTGGTAGATCTGGTTCACATGCGCGTTGCGGTCCTCCGGCACGAAGAGCGGCCCGAGAAAGGCGACGAGCACAATAAAGACGAGTACAACAAAGCCAATGAAGCCCGCCTTGTTATGAAACATCAGGCGCAGGAAATTGACGCTGCCGCCGCCGACGCGCCGCAGCATGTTCGGACCGGCGACCTCGCTCTGGGCCGTCACGAGTTGCGCCATACCGGCTTACTCCTTCGTGTTCCCGACGCGAATTCGCGGGTCGAGCCGGCCATACAAGAGGTCAGCAGCCAGGTTAGCGACGATGACCGAGAAGGTCAGGACGAGGAAAATGCCCTGCATCACCGGATAATCGCGCTGGTTGACCGCGTTACGAAGCACCAGGCCGATGCCCTGGTATTGAAAGATTGGCTCGACCAGCAGCGAGCCGCCGGCGACGAAGCCAATCGCCACGGCTAACTGAGTGAAGAGCGGCAACACCGCGTTGCGTCCGACGTAGGCGGTAATAATGCGCGAGTCTTTCAGCCCGCGCGCCCGCGCCACCGTGACATAATCTTCATCGAGCGCGGCCAGTGTGCTGCTCTTCATGATCAGCATCCAGGAGCCGATCGTCGTCAGCACGTAGGCCGCCATGGGCAGGGCCGCGTGGTAGAGCGCATCCCCGAAGAAGTGCAGGCTGATCGCTGGGGTGACGCCAGGTGAGAACGAGCCGCGCATCCGCGTGATCGGCAGCCAGCCGAGCCGAACACCGAAGAAGACGACGATGATGATCGCCAGCAGGTAGTTCGGAATCGAGTGGAGGAGTGAGCCGATTGTCGACAGCGCGTGGTCGAGCGGGGTCTCGCGGCGGTACGCGATAATCATCCCAAGCACAATGCCGAGGGTGAAACTGATCAAGAGTGACAACCCAACGCTGAAGAGGGTCCAGGGGAGATACTGGAGAATAATGTTCGATACTGGCGTGCCGACGGAAATCAACGACTTGCCGAGATTACCGCGCACGAGTTTACTGAGATAGCCGTAGTACTGATGATAGAGCGGCTCGTTGGGATCGATCGAGAAGAGCGCCGCCGCCTGCGCCGCCGCGTCCTGGTACGGAATACCGTATTGCCCCATCTGGGTATTGATGTACACCTCGACGGGGTTGCCAGGCAAGAGGCGAATGAGAAAGAAGGTGAGTGTGATGACGAAGAAGATGGTAAAGGCCGCCTTGAAGACGCGGCGCACAATATAGTTGCTGGCGATACGTTTGAGGAGCGCCACCGGGGAGAACTGCCGCACCGCCCGCGCCGGGCTGAGTGTCACCGAAGTCGTGGCCATCGCCCCTGCCTCCTCAACGTGACCGCGTGGAGATCGCTAGGCACTCTACCCGAGTCTGACTGTATATCATTCCGTATCCGTCAGCATACCCGGTCCAAATCACCATTGTCAATCGGGAGCCGGGATGGCGCACAGCGAGTCGCGAGACCGCCTGACGCGCCGCCGGCAGCATCGTACTGTCGCGGCTGCCACACTGCACGCATTGCGGCAACGCAATAAGGGAGCCTGCCGGAGGCAAGCGCACCAAGCGCGGCAGACCGGAGCAGTCTGATACCGTGGCGTGTCGCGAATGACGGCAGTGTCGCGGCAGAACCAGGGGCGCACCGTCGCGCATAGTTCATTCGATGAATGAACGTAGTATAGCGTACCCTGCCGGGCTGTCAACCCCCAGGCAATAGCGATCCGCAGGGCCGGTGCTTACTGCATTGCGCCGTCCCAGCGCGAGTAAACGACGATGCGCTGATTATAGGAGCGAGAAGCCGGGTCGAAATCACCGATACACGAAACAAGATTCAGGTTCACATCGCCGGATGCGCCAAAGATTTGCTCCAGCGGCGCCTGATCGGCCGGATAGATTTCGACAGCAGTGACGACGAAACGCCGGCGCGCACCGTCATCGGCGGTGACAAAGATCTCTGAACCCGGGCCGAGCTGGTGAAGATTCCAGAAGACCACCGGGCCGATGTCGTGGTAATCCACATGCCCGGCGACGACGGCGTTCCCAAACTGGCCAGGCCGGGGACCAGGCGCGTACCAGGCGGTGTCCCAGGGGTTCTGGGGTGTTGCCATGTTGTTATTCGCGTCCACCCCGACTTGCTCAATCGGCGCATCAACGCCGATTGACGGAATACTGAGGCGCACCGGCAGGCCCACCGCCGGTAGTGTGTAGTCCGGCACCGGCGCTGCCGGCCGGCTCAGTACGTCGCGCTGCGACCGCAGTGCTTCGTAACCGAGCAGGCCCAATTGCACGTTGTACGGCGCTTGCGCCTCGGGGTGCCGCTCGAAGCGGTTGCGCTCGAAATACTGCACCGTGTAGGTGTTGCCGTCGGTCGGATTGACTTCTGAAAACTCCTCGGTCAATGGCAGGCCGAAGACAGCCAACCCGCCATGAGCCTGCCAGTACGTGAGGAATGCGCCGCGCAAGGTATGGTTCGTCTCCGCGAACGTGGCGCAGGTATTCTGGTCCGGGCAAGATACCGGCGGCGCTAGTTGCTCTGGCCGGTCGCCAAGCTGGGTCGCGCCGAGCCGCGTCAGCAACACCTGGTAGCGCGGATCGGTGTTCTCCGGGTGCCATTCCAGGATCGCCCGCTCGTAGAATTGCACGATCAGCCCCCGATCGTCCACGAACGCCTGGCTGAGTGGCAGGCCGAGAATCGCTGTCTGGCCATGTGTTTGCCAGAAGGCCAGGAAGGCGTTCTCAGCGCAATAGCCGGTCTCGCTGAAACAGGCCTGATTACCTGCAGCGGCTGGCCGGG
The DNA here is from genome assembly GCA_035763465.1 of Thermomicrobiales bacterium. GTDB lineage: Bacteria > Chloroflexota > Chloroflexia > Thermomicrobiales > CADCWN01 > DASUBC01. The sequence continues at coordinate 5,376 of DASUBC010000434.1, read as the reverse complement.
CACCGCCGCCAAACACCGCGCTGCTACCCGCGCAGAGCGCGCACACGAGCCACACCAGTGTTGCAGTTCGGCGATGCATCTCGTTTCCTCCCGGTCCCACAAGCAATCACGACCCCGACCAGCTGACCTCACCGGTGGCTACGTAGGTCCGGCGCGCGGCGGATGCTCCATCGCGCAGCGGATGCGGCTGCTGGATCTCTCGTGTGAAGAGTGCCTGCCAGGTAGATTGCTCTCGTTCCTGTGTCAACCATAGCCCATTCATGGCGTCAGCGCCAGCCCAGTGCGCGGTTCCCGGATGGCACGAAAAATGCTTTTGGGGCCGGGGAATTCTTGTCATCGCCGGGAACTGTATAGAGAGGCTGTCTATGATCATGCTCTCGCAACTTGCCCGCTTCGCGGTCACCGACAGCAGTTCGCAGCGCGTTCGTCTGGCTGATCTGCAGGTTGATGTTGGCGCCGGCGATTATCCGCCGGTGATTGGCCTGTTGATCCAGGGTGGAATCACGCAGCAGGACCTCGTTCCGTGGGAGGCCGTCAAGCGCATTGACTGGAACGCGCGCGAGTTTCAGGTCACCGACCTGCGGTCGGCCAAAGAAACGAATCAGGACTGGCTGGATAGCGCGGTGCTGGCGCGCCGCGACCTGCTGGACGCGCTGCTTCTCGATCTCCAGGACCGGTATGCGTTCCGGGCCAACGATCTGGAACTGGCCGAGCAGAACGGCCAGCTGGTTGTGCGCGCCGCCGATGTGAGCCCGCAGGCGGTTCTCCGGCGCGTTAGCCACGGAGTCCTGGGACGGGGCAATTCGCGAGGGCTGCGCGACTGGCGGTGGATCGAGTTTCTCCGGGGCGACCCACGGGCAGCGCTGGCAGGCCGCGATTACCATCGCCGCATTGCACGACTACCACCGGGGCAGATCGCGAACCTGATGGACTATTTGCCCTACCTCCACGCGGCAGAGATGCTCACGTTGCTGCCTGATCCCCTGGCTGCCGACACCCTCGAAAGTATGTCCCCCGAGCGGCAACTCCAGGTGTTCGAGGAACTCGACGATGACCAAAGCAATCGGCTGCTCGCGCTGATGGCCCCGGACGATGCCGCCGTGCTGGTGAGCGAACTGAATCCGCCACGCGCGCAGCAGTACCTGGAACACCTGCCTGAACCACAGCGTGGCCGCCTGCTCGAATTACTGCAGTATCCGCGGAATACCGCAGGCGGGATCATGACCAACGACGTCGTGAGCGCGCCAGCCAACCTGACAGTGCGTGAGGCCAGGGTACTCTTGCGCGAGCAATTGAAAGCCCCGGACCTCGTCTATTACATCTATGTCGTCGCCGACGATGCCTCGCACCAGCTTCAGGGTGTCGTCACACTGCGCGCACTCCTTGTCGCCGATGACGGCGAGCGGCTCGCGGACATCATGGATCCGTACCTTGTCACCATTGCGGCACTGACGCCGGCCGATGCCGCTGCCAGCCAGGTAATTGAAAGTAACCTTTTCGCGTTGCCCGTGGTGGGGAGCCAGGGACAGCTACTCGGCGCGATCACCGTTGATGTCGCCGTTGCACAACTTGCGCCGGAAAGCTGGCGCAGCCAGGCACCGAGGGTATTTTCATGAGCACGCCAGTGGAGTCGCACGATCTACCCGTCTCGCAACCCGTGCAGCCACCGGGAACCGAGCGGCGAGACATTGTCAATGCCCGGACGCTCCAGTCCGGTATCTGGTTGACGATCCGGGGACGCGGCATCAAATTACGCGGTCTGCAGCGCCCGCCAAACAAGGTACTGCGCTGGTTGCTGCTGCTTGGCCCGGGTCTTATCGCCGGTATTGCCGGCGACGACGCCGGCGGCATCGCTACATACAGTTCGGCCGGTGCGCAATATGGCTACGAGCTTCTCTGGGTGCTGCTGCTCATTACGCTGTCGCTGGCGGTGGTGCAGGAGATGAGCGCACGCCTCGGAGCTGCGACCGGCCGTGGTCTCCTCGACCTGATTCGCGAGCGCTTCGGTGTCAACTGGACGGTCTTTGCGATCGCGATCATCCTGATCTCTAACGGTGGCCTGACCGTGAGCGAATTCATCGGTATTGGCGCCGCGCTCGATCTCTTCGGCATCAGCAAGTATCTGGTTGTGCCGGTGGCCGCGCTGGTAGTCTGGTATCTCGTCGTGGCGGGAAGTTACCAGCGGGTGGAAAAGATCTTCGTCTTGATGGCACTGGCCTTCATCGCCTACCCGATCGCGGCGATCCTGGGCCATCCGCACTGGGGCGCGGTGGCGCATGGCACGTTCGTGCCGACGTTGCATCGCAATCCCGACTATGTGCTTTTGCTGGTCGGGCTGATTGGCACCACGCTCACGCCGTACCAGCAGCTCTACCAGCAGAGCAGCATCGTCGAGAAAGGCGTCGCGCGTGGACATTATGGTCCCGAGCGCGCCGATACGTACTTCGGGGCGATCACCAGCAACCTGATCTCGGCCTCGATTATCGTCGCGGTTGGCGCGACGCTCTATGTAGCGGGACAGCATGACATCAATAGTGCCGCCGACGCTGCCCGCGCGCTGCAACCGGTCGCCGGGAGCGCGGCGACCTCACTCTTCGCGATCGGCCTGCTGGGTGCCTCGTTGCTGGCCGCGGCCGTGTTGCCGCTGGCGACAGCCTACGCGGTGAGCGAGGCCTTCGGTTTCCGCAAGGGCGTCAATCTCGACTTTCGCCGGGCACCGATCTTCGTGGGCCTGTTCACCGCACTCGTCATCGTCGGCGCGGCCATCGCCTTGATTCCGCACCTGCCGGTCATCAGTATTCTGCTCGCGATCCAGGTGCTCAACGGTATTCTGCTGCCGGTGATCCTGGTCTTCATCATGATCCTGATCAACGACCGCCGAATGATGGGCAATCTGGCGAATACCCGGCTCTATAACGTGCTCGGTTGGGGCACCGTCGCACTGGTCACGCTCGCTGTGCTGGTCTTCCTCGTTAGCCAGGCGCTGGACCTCGTCGGTATTCACTTGCTCGGCGGCTGAGGCCCGCACTGGCTCCCGCCCTACTCAATGTCCGTGTAATACCTCGTAACCCTCGCGTAGCGCGTCCGCACCGCCGACATTGCCAGGGAATACAACATAGAGCAGCCCAGGCAGGCGCGTTTCCTGCCCCATCCGCCAGAGTGGTACACCAGGAAGGAGTTGGCCGAGCACCTCGATCCGGTGGGCGCCCAGCCCGTGCGCGGCGAGGTCGTGCGACGTAATGCCGCCTTTGGCGATCAGGAAGCCCGGCCTGGTTGTCTCGGCCAGCCGGGCCAGAATCTCTACCAGCGCGGTCGAGACGGCGCGGCCGATCGCCAGGCCCTCGGCGTCTGTCGCGCCCGCGACGTGCTCGCGCGCGGTGAAGAGCACGGCGTCGTGCGCGGCGCCGAGCGTGTCGGCCAGCGCGCGGCGCGCGGCTTCGATGAATTCGGCGCGCCGCGTATCGAGCAGAGGTGCGATTGGCAGCGTGAAGTGCGTCAGGTCGCCCGGCGCCAGCAGCGCGTCGAGTTGCTCGCTGGTGCGCCCGACGTACGATCCGGCGATGACGAGGCCGGGGCCGTCGCGCATGGGCAGGTCCGCGCCACGCAGTGGCGGCCGGGGCGCGATCCCGGCGCGCGTGCGGAGCCAGGAAGCGGCGGTGCGCGACAGGAAGCGCTGCCCTTCCGCCTCCACGGTGAGCACCGCCACGCTGACGACCTCCAGGTCGCGCTCGCTGGCCGCGTTCACGATCACGGGCTGGTTGCCGGTCACCGCGCGCAGCGCCTCCGCCACACCGCGTGGCCCCTCGCGCCGGATCAGGTCGAGACTGAGCGAGGCCACGGCGCTGGCCGGCACGCGCCCGCCGGTCTTCTCGGCCACGTACTGCCGCAGATTCGATTGCGTATAGCCAAAGACGCGGTCGCGCGCGAACTCGGTCAGCGCAGCTGGCGTGAAGTGGTCGTCTTCGCGGACGAAATGGATGTCGTCCACCGTGATCCGCCCACCTTCGAAAAAGGCGGGGATGAGTAACGTGCCGGCGAAGGGGCCGAGCGCATCGGCTAGCGCGTCGGTTTCGGCGGGGTAATGACCGCGCAGCGTCGAATCGCTGCGGCTGATGACGGCGAAGCGCCGGCCGGTCGCGCGGGAGGCTGTCGCCAGGTCTGCGGCGAGCGCCCGCGCGCCGGCGCTTGCGGCCTCGCTATCGCCCGCGCGGCTGTTCGTCAGGATGGCGAAGAGCGGGCGCGGCGCGGCGAACTCGCGCTCGATCGTCGCCGCGTCCGGCTCGATCAGCGCGATGATGTCATGCACGGTCTGCACGCCGGTTGGGTCGTCATCGAGCGAGACGACGACTTCACCCGACCGGGCCAGGAGTGCCCGCACTTGCTCGCGCAGCGACTCGTCGGGCCACTCTGGTGGTAGTCCGGCCAGCAGTTCCTCTGCGAGAACCGGCCGGTCAGCGGCTAAGGGCATCGCTCCCTCCCACGGTGCGAGGCGTGAGTGCGTGAGTCGTGAGTGCGTGAGAAAGTTCAGACCGGCACTGTGCCTATCTACTGGCGCAGTGCTCATCCCAAGCAACTCACGACTCCCGCACCTACGACTCACGCACTCTCTGACGTCACGCGCTGGTTTTTGCCGATGACGACGATGCCGTTGTCGGAAACGGCAAACTGGCGCCGGTCACGCGCCGGATCGGCGCCGAGCCTGACGCCTTCTTCAATCCGCACATTCTTATCGAGAATGGCGTTCCGCACTACTGCTCCTGCGCCGACAAAGGCGCCGTCGAGCAGTACCGCGCCTTCCACAAGCGCGCCGCGCTCCACTCGCACCCCTGGCGACAGCACCGAGTGTCGCACCGAACCGCCGGCCACAATGACGCCGGCGCTGACCAGGGCATCATGTGCTTGCCCCGGCGAATCGTGGACGACGAATTTGGCGGGTGGCAGCGGTGGGTGCCAGGTGTAAATCGGCCACTCGCGATTGTACAGATTGAAGGCGGGCACCGGCTTGATCAGGTCCATGTGCGCGTCGTAATAGGCGTCCAGCGTGCCCACATCGCGCCAGTACCCACGATCATCGTCCGTCTCACCGGGGACGACGTTCGTGGTGAAGTCGTAATAGGTCGCGTCGCCAGCGGCCACGAAATTCGGCACGATATTGCCGCCGAGGTCGTGGTTGCTGGTATAGTCTTCGGCGTCTGCTGTTACCGCGCGCAGCAACGCCTCTGTCGTAAAGATGTAGTTACCCATTGAGACCAGCACTTGATCGGGCGCGTCGGGAAGCCCAGCGGCGTCCGGTGGCTTCTCTCGAAACGCGCCAATCCGGCTATCGGGCGCGGTCTCGATGACGCCAAACGAGCTGGCCTGCGCTCGCGGCGCCCG
>DASUBC010000433.1:0-8449 GCA_035763465.1 Thermomicrobiales bacterium | reverse complement strand
CGGCGGCCCGCCGCGTGCGCGAGCAGGGCAAGCTGCTGAACGAGCAGGCTCTTCCCCGCTCCGGGCAGACCCGCGAAGAAGACGGTGCGTCGCTCCTCCGCCATCCGCGCCAGCGGCACGTAGAGCGGACTCTCGCGCGGGATGATGATCTCGCCTGGCAATGGCGGCCTCCTGGTCGTCATGGTGATATGGCTGTCTGAGCGCGGCCGGCGCTTCGTGCAGCAGGTGTCTTCCGCCCACATTCTATCCGCTGCGCCGCTCTGGGTGTGGTTCCTGGCGGATCGTCCAGGTACGCCATTGCCGAATCCCTGGCGCATGACTGGCTGCCTGACCGATGTGGGCGCGCGGCGACGCGCCCATACTGGAAATATGGACCGAGACACGGCAGATCGCCGTGTTCTACGAGAAAGTGAGAACGCTGGTTCAGAGTCAGCAACCAGAAGGGGGAACATAACGATGACCAGGACCACATTAATTACTGGCGCATCGCGCGGCCTGGGGCTGGCGCTGGCGCGCGAACTCGCCCGCCAGGGCTGGCGGCTGATCATTGACGCGCGGCACGCGCCCGCGCTGGAGACGGCCCGAGCGGAACTCGCGCTCGTTGCCACGGAACCGGTGATCGCCATCGCAGGCAATGTCGCCGACGCCGCGCACCGCGCCGCGCTCGCCGCCGCCGCGCGCGAAGCCGGTGGACTTGACGCGCTCGTTAACAACGCCAGCACGCTCGGGAGCAGCCCGCTGCCGCCATTGGCCGATTACGCGCTCGACGCGCTCGCCACGGTCTTCCACACGAATGTGATCGCGCCGCTGGCGCTCTTCCAGAGTGTGCGGTCAACGTTCAAACCCGGCGCGCGATTGATCAACATCACCAGCGATGCCGCCGTCGAAGCCTATCCCGGCTGGGGCGGCTACGGCGCGAGCAAGGCCGCGCTGGAGCAACTGTCCAACGTGCTGGCGGCGGAAAATCCCGGCCTGCGCGTGTATTGGGTTGACCCCGGCGACATGCGGACGCAAATGCACCAGGACGCCTTCCCTGGCGAGGACATTAGCGACCGCCCGCTGCCCGCAGTGAGTGTGCCCGGCTTCGTCGCGTTGCTCACCGGCGATTTGCCGAGCGGTCGCTACGCCGCCCGCACGCTCGCGCCTGTCGTAGCGCCGGTGTGACGGCCCTCTCCCCGCGACCCGCAAGCGGGTACCCCGGCGGGCGGCACCCCTCTTCCGTGCGCGGGCGAGGAGGAACTGGCTTATGAGAGGGGCGGCTGCTCCCCTCTCTCGCGTACGGGAGAGGGGTCGGGGGTGAGGGCCTATGCCTGGAAAGGATCAACCGCTGATGTTGTTACAAGAAACCATTGCCAAACACGATACTGGCCGGGCGCTTGACACGCTGGACTTCGTGCTGCCGCCCGAACTGGAGGCGAGTGTGCCGCCCGAAGCGCGCGGTCTGGCTCGCGACGATGTGCGCCTGCTCGTCTCGCGGCGCGCGGGCGACCGCGTTACCCACGCGCGGTTCCGCGACCTCGACCGCCTGCTTGAGCCGGGCGATCTTGTCGTCGTCAACACCAGCGGCACGCTGGCTGCCGCGCTGCCCGCGACCCGCACAGACGGCCAGGCGCTCGAACTGCATCTTTCGACGCGTCTGCCCGCCGGCCTGTGGCTGGTCGAGGTCCGGCAGCCGGGCGGTGGGGCGACGCTGCCCTTCCGCGAAATCGTCGCGGGGGAGACGCTGCGCCTGCCGGCAGACGGCGCCGCCACGCTGCACACGCCCTACACGCCGGGCGACGGACGCGTGGTCGTCACCCCAGCGCGCTTGTGGGTCGCGACGTTGCAACTGCCGCAGACGCTCGAAGCGTACCTGACCCGGCATGGCCGCCCGATCCGCTACGGCTACGTGCGCGACGACTGGCCGCTCAACTACTACCAGACCGTCTACGTCACCGAGTATGGCAGCGCGGAAATGCCCTCTGCCGGCCGCGCCTTCACACCCGACGTCATCACCCGCCTGGTCGCGCGCGGCGTACGGATCGCGCCGCTGCTGTTGCACACCGGCGTCGCCAGTTTGGAAGACCACGAGCCGCCCTACGAAGAGTTCTATTGCGTGCCGCGCCCAACCGCCCGGCTGGTCAACATGACCCGCGCCGACGGCGGCCGGATCATCGCGGTCGGCACGACGGTCGTCCGCGCACTCGAAACGGTCACGGATGAAGCGAGAGAAGCCCATCCCGGCGAGGGCTGGACGCGGCTGGTGATCACACCGGAGCGCGGCCTGCGCGCCGTGGACGCACTACTCACCGGCCTGCACGAACCGCGCGCCTCGCACCTGGCAATGCTCGAAGCGCTCGCTGGCCGCGACCATCTGCGCGTCGCCTACGCCGCCGCGCTGAGCGAAGGCTATCTCTGGCACGAATTCGGCGACCTGCACCTGATCCTGCCATGACGAAGGGGCGCTGATATGTGCCCTATTTGGGAAAGACTGACTAGCAGCTGGAGAACACCTGATGCCTGGTACGGCTGATATAAGGGCCTTTCACGCCCAGCGCGTCGCAGAGTTTCGCGCCAATGGTGGCAAGTTAAGCGCGCCCTTCGACGATATCTCCTTGCTTGTGCTGACGACCATCGGCGCCAAAAGTGGTCGGGCACAATGTACACCGGTCACGTATAGCACTGATGGCGAGCGCCTGATTATCGTCGCGGCGAACGGCGGCGCGCCCACCAATCCCGGCTGGTATCACAACCTGGTCGCTCATCCTGACGTGACCGTCGAGGTAGGGGCGGCAACGTTCCAGGCTCGCGCAACGGTCGTCATGGAACCGGAGCACACCCGGCTCTTCAACCTGCACGCGGCCCACCGGCCTAACTTTATCGAGTTTCAGCGACAAACTACGCGCCAGCTGCCGGTCATCGTACTGGAGCGCACTGGGTAGCCGTTTTGCTACGTCGCGCGAGCTGAGACATTGGCGCGCCTGCTGATCGCGCTGGCTGGTTGGCTTACGTCGTTCACCAGACAAGTACTGGTTTGTGAGACCGCGCCAATAGTTAGGGCCGTACAGGTACTTCCGGAGCGCACGATACGTGCTCCAACCGGGATTTGTGCGAGGACATGTAGTGACTGGGCGCGGGCCTGTCATCGTCGAAGTGCGGGCGGGTCATGGCGCCACTGCGTAAATATTCAGGCTGGCCAACATGGGGTCGAAGACCTCTTTGAGCCGCGCGTCCTTGCGATCATACGGCGTGCGCATCAGCACGTTCCACTCGTCCCCGCCCGAAAGTCCCGAGGCGACCTGCATGAAACTGAGCTCGTTCGACTCGTCGCACGTCGCCCAGAGCATGGCGAAGGCCACCCCGCTGATCTGGCGGTGCTCGGTGCGCTCGATGCCCTTCTGGTCGCAAAAGTCGCTCTTGCGATTGAAGAAGGTGTCGCGCTGCGCGTCGATCTCGGCTCCACTCGCCGTCTGCCCGATCTCGATATCGATCCGCTCGACCCCCTCGCGCCCATCAGGCCCGTAGAGGTAGATGATGGTCTGCTCTGGGAGGAGCGAATCGTCCACGGTCCAGTCGGGCGGGTAGGCGACGACGAAGGGCAAGTTGGCCGGGCCGCGGTAGACCTGCCAGCCCGCCGGGACGGGGCCGTTGGGCTTGGGGGTGGTGCTGGCGGCGGCTGTCGGCGCGGCGTCCGGGGGCCGGGTGGCCGTGGCGCCGGGCGTGGGCGTGGTGCGCGGGGCGGCGCCGCCTGCGGCGGCAGCGGAAGTTGTCGCGCGGGTGGGGACCGGGGTCGCCGTAGTGTCGGCCAGCGGTTGGGCGGGGGCAGTGGTCGTCGCGCCCCCGCAGGCGACGAGGCCCGCGAGCAGCAGCCCCGCCAGGAATGTCGGTCGCTGCGCCATCGCCTCCCTCCATGCCTATGGGTCCGCAGTGTCGTATGTTGCTCAGTATTACGAGTCGGGCGGCGGCGGAGTTTCTCGTGTGCTGGTAGGCGGGACATACAGACCCGGCGCTGACACCGCCGCCTCGGCGAGTGCAGCGGACACGCCCTAGGCCAGCCGTACTGCCGCGATCTGTTCCGGCCAGCGGGCGAGCCGCCGTTTCTTCAGATTCTCACGCGCGATCCAATGCAAATCGGCGTCGCCGGACTGTGCGAGCCGCGCCAGCAGGGCAAAGCCTTCGTCCGGCGCGGCGACTGTCGCAACGCTGACCGCGTAGCCGAGCGCCTGGCGCAGCACGCGCGCTGGTTCGGCGCGCCGCTGTTCCGCCGGCAGCGCCGCCAGGGTATCGAGCGCCAGCGCCAGGATCGCCAGCGCCTCCCGGCCGCGTTCCGGGCTGGTCAACAGGGGTGGCTCCGCACTGGCGGCGACGGCGGCGCGGACGACGAGCGGATCGTTGGCGCGTGCCCAGCCGGCCAGCGCGTCGAGTGTGCGCGGCCAGTCCGCCGCCAGCATCCGCTGCAAGGCGGTGGCGACCAGTTCGCGCGCTCGCCAGCGGCCATCACTTGCCCCCCGGCGCAACTTGCCGATTTCGTCGCTCCACCAGTCCGGCCGCGCGACGGCCACCTGCCCATAGGTGAGGAGCGCCGTCGCCGGCAGCATCTCTCGTGGGTTGTTGACCGGCGCGTCAGCCAGGCTGAGGGCCGCCCAGCCATCGAGCAGTTTTTCAAGTTGCTCGACCGGCGGGTGCGGCTCACTGACGACCGCGCCGACCGTCTCCGCGAACGCCGCCGCCAGCGCAAGATTCAGGCGCGGACCAGGGAGGCCGCTGTGCTCGCGGAGATATGCTTCGAGTGGCGCGGCGTCGCCTGTCGCCAGCGCGGCGTCGAGCAGCTGGCTGAGGTACTGGTACTCCGACTGCTGCTTGGCGGACATCGGGTGGCCTTTCACGGTTGCCTCTCACTTGTGGCGAGTATAGAAGGGATTAGCGCAGGCTGGCGAGCGCCAGCAGGCCAAAGGCGACCAGCGCCGTGCCAGAGCAGCGGTTCACCCAGCGCAATGCCCGCGCGGTTATCCTGGTGCGGAGGAGGCCGACTGTGCTGCTCAGAATCAGCCACCAGAGCGCCGAGCCGACCAGCACGCCACTCACCAGCAACACCGCACCGGCTGCGCCGCCAGTCGCCCCGACACCCACGCCAGCGAAGACCGCCGCGAAACTGAGGATCGTCAGCGGATTCGTGATCGTCAGCGCCAGCGCCGACAGGTAGGATTGCCACAGGGTGCGCCCAGCCGCGCTGACTGCGTGGGTGGCGGGCGCGGCAATGGCGGCTCTGATGCCCAGGTAGCAGAGAAAGAGGCCGCCGAGCAGCCTGATCCAGAGCGACTGCCGCAGGAACACCGTCGAAATCACGGTCAGGCCAAAGCCGGCGGCGCCGTCACAGGCATCGGCGGTCGCGGCGCCCAGCCCGGTAATCAGCCCGGCCAGGCGGCCGTCGGCCAGCGTGCGCCGGATACAGAGCACGCCGATTGGCCCGACCGGCGCGGCGATTGACAGGCCGATCGCCAGCCCACGCAAGAAGAGCAGCATGTCCCTGATTCCTCCCGACAGCGGACACAAAGAAACCGCCAGACCTTCAAAGGTCTGGCGGGCTGTTGCGGCGCTCATAGGCCAAATGCGGCTATCCAGACCTTCTCGCTGGCAGCTGGACGCGCTGGCGCTGGCTCAACCTGAGCGATGGTTGTCGGAGCGTGACCTTGATCATTGCGAACCTCGCTACAAACAGTTTGCTGCCATCACGATACGCCCCCTGGACTACTACGTCAATCAGGCCATGACCTCGCCGGGCGCTGGCGCGTACGCAGGGATCAGTTCCATCGCGCGCAGTTCGTCCCAGAGTTCGGGAGGAATCGGGAGCTGGCAGTAGGCGACGTTTTGGCGCAGCTCATCCGGCGAGCGCACCCCGGTTAGGATGGTCGCGACCGCCGGGTGCGCCAGGGGGAACTGGATCGCCGCCGCCGGTAAGGGCACATCGTACCGATCGCAGACAGCCTGGATGCGCTGTGCCTTCTCCAGCCACTCGTAATCGGCCTCGCGATAATTGAATTTCGCGCCCGGGCGTGGGTCGGTGAGAATGCCGCTGTTGTAGACGCCGCCAATGATGATCTTGATCCCCAGTCGCGCGCACGTTGGTAGCAGTTCGGCCAGGGCGCTCTGGTCGAGCAACGTATAGCGTCCGGCCAGCAAGAAGCAGTCGAACGCGGCCTCGCGCGCGAACCGCGTCAGCATCTCCGCCTGGTTCATGCCCGCGCCGACCGCCTTGATCACGCCTTCGCCGCGCAGCTTGTCGAGCGCCTTGAACGCGCCCGCCAGCGCCTGGTCATAGTAGTCGTCCGGGTCGTGGATGTGCAGTATATCCACCCGGTCGAGGCCCAGCCGCGCCAGGCTCTCCGCGAACGAGCGCATGACGCCGTCATAGCTGAAGTCGAAGACTGGCTGAAGCGGCAGCCCGCTCCGGAACAGCACCTCGCCATCGCGCACCAGGTCGGGGTCCATTAGCGCGTCGGCGCGCAGCAGGCGACCGACTTTGGTCGCCAGCACATACTCGTCGCGCGGCTTGGTCGCCAGGAAAGCGCCCAGGCGGCGTTCGGCCAGCCCGAAGCCATAGAGCGGCGCCGTGTCGTAGAAGCGAATACCCGCGTCCCAGGCCGCTTGCAACGTTGCCTGGGCCGCTTCATCGGACACCGCCTGGTACAAGCCGCCGATTGGCACCGTTCCGATACCGAGTTGCGTTACTTGCAACTCGGTCTTGCCCAAAGGCTCCCGCCGTGCTGGATTCATCCCTCTCCCCCTAACCCCTCGCCCCTGCGCGGGCGAGGGGGAGTACTCTGTGCAGTGCCGGACTTAGCGCACATTGTCCAGCCAGCGATAGTCGGCTGCCGCGAGACCGATCTCCTCGGCCGCGCGGCGGAGATCGCCGAGCGTGACCACGTTCAGAGGAATGCCGCCGCGCAGGTATTTCTCGCGCGTCAGCGCCTCCTTTTCGCCCGGCGCGTAGGTACAGTCGAAGCCTGGCGCCAGCCGGCTGCCGTGGAGTTGCCGGATCGCATCATCTACGCGGGCTTTGAAGCGCGCGATGTCCTCGAAGGCGCCGATGCGGATTGCCGCGACGAAGTGGCCGTCCTGGCCGGCCGCCGCGCCATGCTCCATGTCACCCAGTTCGACGCCGTAACTGGCGCCCGAGAGCATGGTGGACAGGATACCCATCGTCAACGCCAGCCCGGCGCCCTTGAAGCCGCCAATCGGCAGCAGCAAGCCATCCATCGCGGCGCGCGGGTCAGTCGTCGGACGACCGGCGCGGTCGAGCGCCCAGCCGGCGGGCAGCGGCAGTCCTTTTTGCTCGTACACGCGCAACTTGCCATGCGCCGACGCGCTGAAGGCCGCATCGTAGATGATGGGATATTCCTCACCGGCTGGGATACCGATCCCCAGCGGGTTAATCCCAAGCAGACGTTCCGCGCCACCCCACGGCGCCATCGTCGGCAGCGCATTTGTCGTCGCGATGCCGATCATGTCGCGCGCGATTGCCTGCTGGACGTAGTACGCCAGCGCGCCGCAGTGGTTGCTCCCCCGAATCGCGACGGCCGCGATGCCGGTCGTCTCGGCACGGGCGATCGCCTGCGCCATCGCGAAGTGCGCGCCGATCTGCCCCATGCTGTTGCCGCCATCTACCACCAGGCAAGCGCCGGCATCCTGCGCGACGTGTGGCCGGCCACGAGAATTGACACCGCCATGCGTCAGTTTCGCGACATACTCCGGTACACGCAAGACCCCATGCGAATGGACCGCGCTCAGGTCCGCCGCGACGAGCGAATCGGCGAGCAACCGCGCGTCCGGTTCGTCCATGCCGGTCCGCTGGAAGAGTGCGGTCACCAGGATCAACAACTCGGCGCTATCAACCCGCGTTTCTTGTGCCGCGTCCATCCCTGATCATCCCTTCGTCTGGTTGCTGCTGAGTTACTGGCCAGGAAGTGTCTACTCGCTCCCGGCCAACATGAATGAGGCCAGCGCGCCGGCGGCAGGCTGCTTGTCTGCCCTGCTTGGTCTGACGTCGGACCGTGGCGTATACTAGTGGCAATGGTCGTCAATTCAGGCAGTAGGCTCGCGGGCGGGAACCGGCGCCAGCACGTCTATTCTGGCATGATGCAGGGAGGGGAGCAATGCCCGTGAGTCAAGTGCGGCCACTGGCCCCGATCGCCCGGCCGACAATCGCCGAAGAGATTGTCGATCGTATTACGACGTACATTCTGGACGAGAGCCTGAAGCCAGGCGTCAAGCTGCCCTCCGAGCGTGAGTTGATGACGCGATTATCGGTTGGCCGGTCGTCGTTGCGCGAGGCGATCAAGACGCTGGGCGCGATCGGCATTGTCGAAGTCCGGGTCGGCGAGGGCATGTTTGTCGGCCACGGGCAAACGTCGTTGCTCACCAAGCCGCTCGCCTGGGGCCTGCTGATCGGCGAGCACAGCCTGCGCGAAGT
>DASUBC010000432.1:0-4520 GCA_035763465.1 Thermomicrobiales bacterium | reverse complement strand
ACCTCGACTTTGGCCCTTTGGGACGTGAGTACAGGATAGGGTATGCTCATCCCCACTCTTGCAGGAGGAGGTGATGATGCACACCCTACTACCCACGATGATATCCCCGCTGGTGCCCTTCGCGCCACTGTTCTCCGCGCGTGTCTGGCGCCATGTCCTGGTCCTGGTCACTGGGACCCTCCTTACGCCAGGTAAGCGTACCGTCTGTGCCGCCCTGCGCGCGATGGGCCTGAGCGGCTGCAAGGAGTTCTCGCGCTACCACCGTGTCCTCAGCCGTGCCCGGTGGTCCAGTCTGGCGGTGGCCCGTGTGCTGCTCGGGCTGCTGGTTGCCGTCTTCGCCCCGGTCGGCCCGCTGGTCTTCGGCCTCGATGAGACGATCGAACGACGCTGGGGGCCGAAAATCGCCGCGAAGGGCCTCTATCGCGATGCGGTCCGCTCCAGCAAGGACTACTTCGTCAAGGTCAGCGGGCTGCGCTGGCTCAGCCTGATGCTGCTCGTCCCGATCCCCTGGGCGCAACGCGTCTGGGCGCTGCCCTGCCTGACCATCCTCGCCCCGTCTGCGCGGTATGACCGTGAGCGCAGGCGCCGCCACAAGAAGTTGACCGATTGGGCGCGGCAGCTGCTGCTGCAACTGCGGCGCTGGCTGCCCGACCGGGCCCTGGTCGTCGTCGCCGACAGCGGCTACGCGGCGATCGAGTTGCTGGCGCGCTGCGCGCGGCTGGCCCGGCCGATCGCGGTGGTCACGCGCCTGCGCCTGGACGCCGCGCTCTACGAGCCCGCCCCACCCCGGCGGCCACGCCAGAACGGCCGGCCACGCCTGAAGGGTGCCCGCCTGCCCACGCTGGCGGTGCGGACCGCCGACCCCACGACGGCCTGGGGCACCGTCACTGTCGCCAATTGGTACGGGGAGGGGGCGCGCACGGTGGAGGTCGCCTCAGCCACCGCGGTCTGGTACCACGCCGGTCTACCGCCGCTGCCGATCCGCTGGGTGCTGGTCCGCGACCCGCACGGGCAGTTCGCCACCCAGGCGCTCCTCTGCACTGATCTGACAACCGAGCCCGCGCAGGTCTTGGCCTGGTTCGTGCTGCGCTGGCAGTTGGAGGTCACCTTCGAGGAAGCCCGCCGCCACCTCGGCGTCGAGACCCAGCGCCAGTGGTCGGACCTCGCCATCCTGCGGACGACCCCGGCCCTGCTGGGCCTCTTCTCGCTGGTCACGCTCTGGGCACACTCGCAGATGGGAGGCACGAGGGCGCTCGTGCGCCAGGCGGCCTGGTACCCCAAGGCGTTGCCGACCTTCTCGGATGCGCTGGCTCTCGTTCGGCGGGAGCTGTGGAGACACATGGCTTTTTCGATGTCTAGTTGTGCCCCCGACACCGTAGAAGTCCCCCGCGCGTTGGCAGAGCGCTTCATGGACGCGCTCTGCTACGCCGCCTGACCGACGCCGCAGGGCCAAAGTCGAGCTAAACTCGCCGTGACATTTCCCCGCTGCCGAGAGTTGAAACAGGCAATAACCAGCCGCGAGCATCCGGCGCGCGACGCCGCTCCGTATGCTAGATCACGCGACCACGCCGCGACAACGGCAGGTCGCCTTGGAGAAACGCGGCACGCGCCGTGCGTATGCACGGCGCAAGGTTGGTGTTTTGGTATTCGATGAAGGAAAGGACTGTCACAATGGTACTGACAGCCGAACAGCAAGAATCGCTCCGCCGCCGGCTGACTGCGGAGCGCGAGAAAATCGCCGCCGATCTGTCTGGTCTGGATGCCGAGATTGTGACGCTGGGCATGGATCAGCAGGTGGAAGGCAGTGTCGGCAACCATATCGCGGACGATGCCACCGATATCATGGAGCAAGAGCGCGACCTGGCCATGATGGCGAGCCTGCGCGAGCGCGTGCGCGACATTGACCGCGCGCTGGAACGCCTCGACGCGGGCGCCTATGGTCAGTGCGAGCGCTGCGGCGAACCAATCGGCGCGGAGCGGCTCGAAGTGCGGCCCTTCGCGACGCTCTGCATCAACTGCCAGACGCTCGCCGGGCGCCAGCGTCGGCCCGTGATGGCGTAGCGACAGGTTGCAGGTTACAGGTTGACAGGGTACAAGGTTCTCTGGCGGACGCATACGCTTACTGAAGGAACTTGCACCTTGCGAACCTGCAACCTGCAACCCGAATCGGCGGCGTGGGAGGACGACGAGCCACGCCGGGAAGTTGTCGTCGTGGGCGCGGACGAAGCCGGTGAACGGCTCGACCGCGCCCTCGCCGCGCGCTTCGCGGACCTGAGCCGCGCCTATATTCAGGCACTCATTGAAGACGGCCAGGTGACGGTCGCCGGCCGGGTGCGAAAGGCCAGTTATCGGTTGCGACCGGGCGAACAGATCGCGGCGCTGATTCCGCCTCCCACGCCGAGTGAGCCGGAGCCGGAAGCGATCCCCCTCACCATCGTCTACGAAGATGCCGACGTGATTGTCATTGATAAGCCGGCGGGCATGGTCGTGCATCCGGCGCCCGGTCATGAGCACGGCACGGTCGTCAACGCCATCCTGGCGCACGCGCCCGATGTGCGGATCAACGGCACGATTCGCCCCGGCATCGTCCACCGCCTCGACAAAGACACCTCTGGGCTGCTGATCGTCGCCCGGCATGAGCGGGCGCTGGCGGCGCTCGCCGCGCAATTTCAGGAGCGTCGGACGCTGAAGACGTACCTGGCGCTGCTCGACGGCGTTGTTGAACCGCCGGAGGGGACGATTGACGTGCCGATCGGGCGGGACCCGCGCAATCGCCAGCGGATGACCGCGCTGGCCGAAGGTCGCCCGGCGATCAGCCATTTCCGCGTGCTGGAGCGCTTCGCCGCGCACACCTACGCCGACGTTCGCATCGAATCGGGTCGGACGCACCAGATTCGCGTCCATTGCGCGTTCATCGGCCACCCCGTGACGGGCGACCAGCTCTACGGTGCGGGCGCGACCAGCGTGGCGGGTGTTCCTCTGCCCCGTCAGTTTCTCCACGCCGCCCACCTCGGCCTCCACCTGCCAAGCGGCCCCTGGCGCGAGTTCGTCAGCCCGCTGCCGGCGGACCTCGAACCCATCCTGGCGGGTTTGCGAGCGTAGCCGCCTCAACCGCTCTCCCGTGCTGCCCCACGATCCAGTGGATGCGAGCCATACCCCCAACCAGGGGTTTTTGTGCATTTTGTGCATTTTGTGCATGGGTGCGTTGCAGGCCAGCAGGGCAGAGTAACCCGCTACAATACCTGCGGCGCACACGCGCACGCTGGCGGCTCGCGGTCTTCGCGCGGAGGGACGATGGATACCGAGACGGCATTGCACACAGCGCGGGAACTTTTCACAGCGGCGGTCGCGGCGGTTGATGGGCAGGCGGTGGTCAGGCGGGCGCTGCACATCGAGGACGGTCGGCTGGTGATTCCCGACGCGGATGTGACTCACCCGCTGGGCCACGGCCGGGTAATCGTCGTAGCGATCGGCAAAGCGGCGGCGGCGATGGCGGCGGCGGCCGAGGACGTGCTGGGCGACCATATCGCGGCTGGCCTGGCAATCACCAAGCACGGCCGCGCCAGCCAGGCGCCCGATGGTCACCACCGGATTCCGGTGCGCGAGGCCGGCCACCCGACGCCGGACGAAGATGGGTTGAAAGCTGCCGCAGAGATGCGCGCGTTGCTGGACGACCTGACCGAAGACGACCTGGTGCTCTGCCTTCTCTCTGGCGGCGGCTCGGCGTTGCTGACGGCGCCGGCCGATCCGGTGACGCTCGATGATTTGCAGGCGGTGACGAACGCGCTGCTCGAAGCAGGCGCGACGATCAATGAACTGAACGCCGTCCGCAAGCACCTGGAAACATTGAAAGGCGGCGGGCTGGCGCAGGTCGCCGCGCCCGCGCGCGTCGTCACGCTGGCAATCTCTGATGTGCTGGGCGATCCGCTCGACGTGATTGCCTCGGGGCCGACCGTTGGCGACGAGAGCACCTTTGCCGATGCCTGGGGCGTCATTGAGCAGTATGGTCTGGCGGAGCAGGCGCCGGAATCTGTGCAAGAGCGCCTGCAAGCCGGGCAGCGCGGCGATGAGCCAGAGACGCCCCGGCCGGACGATCCGCTCTTCGGGCATGTGACAACGGTGGTTATTGCCAACCTGCCGCGCGCCGCCGCCGCCGCCGCGCGCCGCGCCGAAGAACTCGGCTGGCAGACCACGGTCGGCGACCTGACGATTGAGGGTGAGGCGCGCGATATTGGCGCGCAACTCGCGGAGCAGGCCAGGCAGCAGGCGGGTGGTGGCCGGCGCTGCTGGCTTGGTGGCGGCGAAACGACCGTGACAGTGCGCGGCGACGGCCTCGGCGGGCGCAATACCGAAGTGGCGCTCGCCGCCGCGATCGCGCTGGACGGCAAACCGCATATCGCCATCGCCTCGCTGGCGACCGACGGTGACGACGGCCCGACGCACACGGCGGGCGCGGTCGCGACCGGCGCGACCGCAGCCCGCGCCCGCGACCTGGGCCTCGACCCGGCCGACTACCTGGC
>DASUBC010000431.1:0-4108 GCA_035763465.1 Thermomicrobiales bacterium | reverse complement strand
GGTGTAGCGCGAGTTGTGCGCCACGCGCACCGTGCCCCGGCTGCGGCGCTCGGCGGCGATCACCGCGCTGGCCTGCGCCATGTCAATGACCATCGGCTTCTCGGTAATCACATCCAGGTCGTGCGCCAGCGCCGCGATCATATGCTCGGCATGGGTGAAATCGGGGCCGGCGGCAATGACAACATCAGGCCGGGTCTCCGCGACCAGCCGGTCGAACTCGTCCGGCCGGTAGGTGGGGATGGCGAGACCCTGGCTGGCGTTGAAGGCCGCGATCCGCTCCTGGTCAAGGTCCAGAATCGCGACCAGCTCGCCATAGTCACTGTAGCCGCCGTCCTCGGCCTTGCCGAGCAGCGGCAGCGCGTACATGCTCACGGCGCGGGCGCTCAGCCCGCAGAGCGCGTAGCGCGTGCGTGCTTCGTGCGCGCCGTTCGCCGCCTGATTTGTGCCTGGTGTCGCTGTCATGGATTGCTCCCTTCCCTTCTCCCGGTCAGTATCTCGCACCCCTGCACAAAATGCACAAAATACACAAAACTCTGCCCGCGCTCGGCAGCCCTCACCCCTGGCTCACTCCGTTCGCCGGTCCCCTCTCCCGCATTGCGGGAGAGGGGTTAGGGGTGAGGGCCGTTCCCCGTCAGTGTAGCGCCGCGCCGCCGTCTACGGTAATCATCGAGCCGGTGATCATCGCGGCCTCGTCGGAGACGACAAAGAGCACGGTGCGGGCGATGTCGTCCGGCGTCTGCAATCGCCCGAGCGGCGTGCCGCGCAGGCGGCGTTCGTAATTCTCTGGATTGTCAATGCTGGTCGAGGCGTCGTTCGGACTATAGGGCGCGTTCTCGCGGATGAACGGTGTATCCACATGACCGGGCGAGACGATGACGCAGCGGATGTTGTCGCGCGCGTAGGTAATGGCGGCGGAACGGGTCAGCCCGACCAGCCCCATCTTGGCCGCGCCGTAGGCGGGGCTGCCGCCGCCCGGCCGGATTGACGCCAGCGAGCCGAGGTTGACGATGACGCCGCCGCCAGCGCGACGCATGGACGGCACGGCCGCTTTGATGCCAAGAAATGAGCCGGTCAGGATCGAGTCAACGATCAAATGCCACATCTCTTCGGTCTGCTCATCGAAGCCGACGCGGACATTCGCGCCGGCATTGTTGCAGAGAATCGCCACCGGCCCGAAGGCGTGTTCCGCCATCTCAACCGCTGTCTGCCACTGATCGGCGCGGCGCACATCGAGCGGCACGGCCAGCGCCCGGCCCCCGGCGGCCACGATCGCATCCGCGACGGCCCGCGCCTTCTCCTCAAACAGATCGGCCACCGCCACCGCTGCGCCCTCGCCGGCGAAGAGCCGCGCCTGCGCGCCGCCCATCGCGCCACCGCCGCCCGTCACCAGGGCGACCCGGCCACCTAGCTTCATCGGCACTCCTTGCGTATGATGGTCGAAAGTCTTTGCGGTCAAGGCGGTGGGCTATCTGCGAACGCTGGTTGGTGGAAAGCCACCGCCTCATGACGAGCGACCTTCGACCTTCGACCAATCAGAGGTTCTTCCCGAAGAACGCCAGCAGTTTCCCCCAGGCGTCGCGCGCGGCGTCGGGCGCATAGACTTCGGGGCGATCGTTGTTGAAGAAGGCGTGATCGGTGTTGGGATAGATCGTGAAATCGTGCGGTTTGCCGGCGGCGGTCAGCTGCCGGTCGAGTTCATGCACGGCCGCGGGCGGGGTGAAGTCGTCTTTCTCGGCGAAGATGCCCAGTAGGGGCGCTTGCAGCGCGGCGAGATTCGGTTTGGCGGCGGGATGGACGCCGTAGAAGTCCGCACAGGCGGCGACGTTGTCGGGATTATCGCAGGCGGCATAGAGACTGAGCGCGCCGCCCATACAGAAGCCGACGATGCCGGCCGGTTTGCCGGTGAGATCGCGGAGATGGGCAGCAGCGCCGCGCATGTCTTTCGCCGCCGCGCCGATATTCAGCGCCATCATCATCTTGCCGGCTTCGTCCGGTTCCTGATAGCCGGCTTCGTCGCCGTGAAAGAGGTCGGGCGCGAGGGCGGTGTAGCCGGCCGCCGCCAGGCGCTCGGCGACATCTTTGACGTGCTGGTTCAGCCCCCACCACTCCTGGATGACGACGACGCCGGGCGCGCCGTCCTGCTCCGCCCGCGCGAGGTAGCCTGGGCAGGCGCCGCCATTGGCCGCAAAGGTGATCATCTCGCCCATCGTTTGCTCCTCCTGTGAATACCGGATGCATTCTTCAACGAAGGCAGCGCGAGTATAGCACTGGTTGTCGGGCAGTCGGGCAGTTGGTTTGAGCCAGCATGGTGTTTGGCGGCGGGTGCGGTGGCGTTGTGAGCTACCCCGGATTGCAATCTGGGGCCAGGGGCTGCGGTCACGAAGCCCCTGCGGGACTGGGTTCGCTTTAGGACCGGCGTTGGTTGGTAGCGCGGCAGCTAAGCGGGCGGTTCGGACAGCGCGGCGATCGTCAGTAGTTCTGGGCCGATGCCATGCACGGTGCTGGCGTCAATGGTTGTGCTGGCGCCGCCGAGACCGAGCACGCCGCCTTTGTGCGCTGTAATGCTGGTGATCTGGCCGCTCGCCGGATCGATGTCCACGCTGGACACCGTGCCAATGAGCGTGCCGGCTTCGTCCACGACTTTCCGTTTCTTCAGTGCGCTCAGGGCGGTGAGCGCGTCGAATGTCGCGCCTTTGCCGGCAGCCTGCGTCACCTGGCTGCTCTCCACCGTCACGGCGTCCGCGCCGATGTTCTTCACCTGCTCAAAGGGGACGACGAAGTTCTGCTTGTCGCCGCTGGCGTGGAGTCCGCCGGCCCGCTATGCCGCCTTATCGAACAGCACCTCGTCAACACGGCCCAGGCGAGCGCCTTCCGCGACCGAAATAATCGCCATACCCTTCAACTTGTCGGCGTCCATGCTGCTATCCTCCAGTGCAATCAGATCGTTGGCCGCGACACTACGGCCCGCCAGCGCGGGCGGTCACGGTATCAGACGCAGATTGCGTACCGTGCCTGCGTTACCAGCGAGCGGAGTGAGGATAGGGTGGGCCTGGGAGGACGCGGGTTACGCTTCCGTGCCTTCGTGGATCAGGAGCTGGCCGAGCGGTTCGCGCGCCAGAATCTGGCTGGCCTCGTCCATGAGGCCGAGGTCAACGCAATCGAGGTAGGTCGAGAAGGCGGCGTGGGCCAGCGCGGCGCGCGTCTCCGGCGTCGTCGCGCGGTCCTGGCGTTCGACCAGCGCCGCCAACCGGTGTAGGAAGAAGTACGCCAGCCCAGCGCCGCCGCTGGTGTCGATCGGGCCGTCGGTATGCAAGTGCATCGTGCGCGCTGCCTCGGCTTGCTGATGTGGGGATCGTTCATTCGCGGTCAGGAGACCATCCGCGACCACCACCGATGCCGGGATGACCGCCCGGCTAGCGTAGCGCGCGCCGTTCAGCGCGTCAAATGCGGATTTGCAGGCGCCGCCGCAATCGGGCAAGATGGGGCGTGCGGTGTTGTGGGACGGCGAACGCAAGGGAGAGACAGGACGATGACGACCGCCTTGCTCGAAGTCTGGCGCGGGCCGGTCGTGGAGTGCCGGCACTATGGCGCGGTAGTGGTCGCTGACGCGCGCGGCGGGTTGATCGCGCGGGCGGGGTCGCCCGAGTTGCCGACCTACCTGCGCTCGGCGGCCAAGCCGTTCCAGGCGCTGCCGATCATCACCAGCGGCGCGGCGGAGGCGTTCGACCTGACCAGCGAAGAACTGGCGATCTGCGCGTCGTCGCATAGCGGGGAACCGGTCCACCTGGCAGTGGTCGGCGGCCTACTCGCCAAGCTTGGCTTGGACGAGACCGCGCTGCAATGCGGCGCCGTGCCGCCGATTGACCGGGAGGTGGCCACGCAGGTTGAGATGGGCGCGCTGGCGCCGTCGGCACTGTACTGCGACTGCTCGGGCAAACACGCGGGGATGCTGGCGGTGTGCCGGCACCGGGGCGAGCCGCTGGAGAGTTACCGCGATCCGGCGCATCCACATCAGCAGGAGATCGCGCGCGTCATGAGCGACTTCCTGGGCCTGCCGGAACGCGCCATCCCGCGCGGCATTGAGGGCTGCGGCGTGCCGACCTTCGCC
>DASUBC010000430.1:0-5458 GCA_035763465.1 Thermomicrobiales bacterium | reverse complement strand
CGCTTCACGCGCGCCTCGATCTCCGCCTTCGGCACATGCATCATCTTCAGCGCGAAGCCGATGTTGTCGTACACGCTCATGTGCGGGTAGAGCGCGTAACTCTGGAAGACCATCGCGATGTCGCGCTTGTTGGCCGGCAGGTGCCCCACCGGCTGCTCGTCGAAGTAAATCTCGCCGCTGGAGAGCGGTTCGAGACCGGCGATCATCCGCAGCGTCGTCGTTTTGCCGCAGCCGGACGGCCCCACCAGTGTCAGGAACTCGCGCTCCTGAATCGTCAGCGTGAGGTCATGTACCGCGACGACGTTGATGAATTCCTTCCGCACTTGCTGTAAGCGTACCTGCGCCATTGTCCCTCCTCGAAGTCGGGCAGTCGGGCAGTCGGGCGGTCGGGCAGTGGGTTCTCCTCAGCACTGTGCCTGCCTGCGGGCTATGGTGTCAGTCCAGCGCACTGCCCGACTGCCCGACTGCCCGACTACCCTTTCACCGAGCCGGCCGCCAGGCCCTGCACGATCAGGCGCTGGAAGAGCAGCGCGAGCAGGAGCGGCGGAATCACGGCGAGTACGCCGGCTGCGGCCATGAAGGTGTACTGCACGTTCAGGTCGTTCGCAAAGTTGGCGACGATGATCGGAATCGTCTGCGTTTTGATCGTCGAAGTCAGGAAGAGCGCGAACAGGAACTCGTTCCACGCCGTCATGAAGGCGAAGACCGCCGCCGCGACCAGCCCCGGCGCGGAAATCGGCAGGAAGATGCGCCACATCATCGAGAACCAGTTGCAGCGGTCCACCCGCGCGGCGTCTTCGAGGTCGCGCGGGATGGAGCGGAAGTAATCCTTGAGAATCCAGATCGTGAAGGGCAGGGTGAAGGTGGTATAGGCGAGAATTAGCCCCAGGTAACTGTCGAGCAGGTGCAGCGCGCGCAGGACGAGATAGAAGGGGATGATGATCGCCACGCCCGGCACCATGCGCGAGCCGAGATAGAGCATCATCAGCGCCTGGCTGCCCCGGAAGCGCAGGCGCGCGAACGAGTACGCGGCCAGCGTCGCCAGCACGAGGTTGAGGAGGGCGGTGGAGATGGCGACGATGGCGCTATTGAGCAGCGCGTGTGGCGTATCTTGAATGGCGCGCGACCCCAGAAATTGTTGCTGGAAGGAGGGGTGGAAGAACCCCTGATAATTCGCCAGCGTGGGATTCTGCGGAATCCACTGCGGCGGCACCGTCAGCGCGTCGGCCTCCGTCATGAAACTGGTGATCACAATCCAGATGAACGGCGCGATGAGATAGACGGCGAAGAAGAGCACCAGCGCGTAAATCGCGATCTGCCGCCAGGGGAGGCGGGCGGGCCACGGCCGCCGCGCGCGGGCGGCTACGGCCGGTTGGGTGCGCGTCGAGACGGCGGTCATACTTCAAAACTCCCGCGCTTGTAGAGAGTGGACACGTAGAATATCGCGATGACCAGCGTGATCAGCGTAATGACGTAGGCATAGGCGTTGCCCTTGCCGAAGTCAGTGAAGTCGAGCACAGTGCGGACGGTTTGCAGCGCGATGACGTTCGTCGCCTCACCCGGTCCACCGCCCGTCAGGATGTAGATGGTGTCGAAGGTGCGGAACGCGTTCATTGTCTGCAAGATGAGCACGATCAGCAGCGGGTGCAGCAGCCAGGGCAACGTCACGTTGCGGAACCGCTGCACGACTCCGGCGCGGTCCACCTTCGCGGCGTCGTAGAGTTCGGAGGGGATAGTCGAAAGTCCGGCCAGCAGGATGATGACCGAAAAGGGCAGGACATTCCAGACGTTGGCGAAGATGGCGAACGCAAGCGCGATGTTGGGGTCAATCAGCCAGGTGTGGTACTGGTGGATGAGGCCGACATCGTAGAGAAAGCCGTTCAGCACGCCGACCCGCGCGTTGAAGACCCACTTCCACATCAGCCCGTTAACGACGCCGGGGATCGCCCAGGGCAGGAGGATCAGGCTCCGCATGATGCCCCGGCCAAAGAAGGATTCGTTGAGCAAGAGGGCGAGCGCGACGCTGAGGATGACGACCAGGATGACCGAGCAGAGCGAGAAGATGCACGACACTTTGATCGAGTTGAGAAAGGTACTGTCGGTCAGCAATTGCCGGTAGTTGTCGAACCAGATGAAGCGGCGGAGGTCGGGACGCTTCAGGTTGTACTTTTGCAGACTCAGCCAGAAGGAGTAGCCGACTGGGTAGGCGATCAGCATGGCGATGATGATGAGCGCGGGCACGTTCAGCAGATAGGCAAAGATGGTTTGATTGAAGAAGCCGCGCCGCCGCGCCCCGCCCTGGTTGCCCAGCACATCGGGACGGGCGGCGAGTTGTCCGGTTCGCATTGCCGCGCTCCTCACGAGTAGAGAGTAGGGAGTAGAGAGTAGTTTCGGCCAGCGCCGAGGCTGCTGGCTGGCGCGGCGCTATTGTGGTGTGCCCTGGCGGTTGAAACCGCGGGCTGAAGTCCCTGCGGGGCCACGAAGTCCGCCTGCGCGGACATAGGTTTCGACCACCGCCGGGGCGGACAATCACCACATAAGTTAGTCTGCCCCAGTCCTCGGAGGGGACTTCGTAGCCGCAGGCCCTTCGCGCCGAATTTATTCGGCGCAGCCCTCGTCAGCACCGCGCTCGTCATCCGGCACCGCGCCGTAGCGAGGAACTCTCTACTCTCTACTCCCTCCTCCCTACTGGTTCTGCTGCTTCAACTTCTTGGCGCTCTCGGCCATCTTGGTCAGGCAGTCGTCCACGCTCAGTTGCTTGGTGAAGACCTGCTGCATCAGTTTCTGGTTGCCGCTCTCCCACTCGGAGTACCATGGTTCGGTGATGGCCTCGCGGGTGCGCGCCGATTCGATCTGGGTGTTGTAGACCTCGACCGGGTCGGCGAACTTCTGCAACTTGGCCTTGACGTCGGGGTCGTTGCCCAGGTCTTTGTAGGCGAAGCCGAGCCCGCGATTGATGAACCAGAACTTCGCAGTGTACGGATTCCCCCCCTGGTCGAGGCCGCCGAGGTAGTAGTTGAGTTTGTAGATGGCGTCCTTGTTCTTGGTGTTCTTGGCGATGCTGTACTGGCGCGTCCAGCCGACCGAGCCTTTGTTCGTGCCGTCCACGCTGGGGATATAGGCCATCTTGCCCTTGCCCGCGACTTTCGAGCGGCTGGGGCTATTGACCGCCTCGACGTCATAGCGGGCGATATGGAGGAAAGCGTACTGCGCGGCCATGAAGTTGTCGCGCGGCACCGTCGCCGTCTCCAGCGAGGCGGGGTCAATGATCTTCGTCTCGTTGATGCCCCGGTTGATCCAGGTCAGCACCGCTTTGACCGCCGGGTCTTTGTCGAGGATGGGGTTCATCTGGTCGTCGAAGAGTTTCGCGCCGCTGGCGTAGATCAGCGCCCACCAGTCGGTCCAGAAGTCGTTGGTCAGGCCCAGGCCAAGCGCCAGCGGGTACTGCACAATATTGGCCTGCTTGATCTTGAGCGCCTGGTCTTCGTATTCCTGCAAACTCTTCGGCGGCGCGGAGATGCCGGCCTTCTGGAGCATATCCGCGTTGTAGACGAAGGTCGCGCAGTCGGTGTAGTAGGGCATCCCGAAACGCTTGCCCTTGTAGGTCATCGCGTCGGCGTTGAGTTTGTAGAGTTTGCTGTAGACGTCATCCAGCCCGGGCATCCCTTCGATGTCTTGCAGGTAGCCTGCCGTGACCCAGCCGGCGAAGTAGTCGTCGCGCACATAAAGGCCATCAGGGTTGGCGCCGGCGGTGAATTCGGCGACGAGTTTCTCGCGGTACTGCGCGCTGACGATGGGGGTGTAGTTGACCTTGACGGTGGGCGTGATGCACTGGAAACGCTGGATGTTCAGATCGACCAGGGGTGGCTCATAGTCCCACCCTTCGAACTTGACGGTCGTCTGGGAGCCGCTGGCCGGCGCGCAGGTCGCCGGGCTGCCGACCGGCGTCACCTGCGCCAGGTCTTGCGCGATATAGGTGGCGGTCGCCGCCGCGCCGCCGCCTGCTGGCGCTGTGGTCGCGGCGGCTTGCGCGCTGGTCGCCGCAGCGGTCGTGTTCCCACCGCTCGATTTGCTGGCCGTCGTCGGGGTGGCGCTGGCGCCGCCGCAGGCTGCCAGCAGCGGCAGCGCGGCAAATCCGGCCGACAGTACGCCCGCGCGACGCAGGAGCTGGCGGCGGCTCAGGGCGCCAGGCAGGGCATTCAGGAAGACTTCCGGTCGCTGCACGCGTTCGCTCATCGTCCCTCCTCATGATACCTGCGAATATCGGGGCTGCATCCAACCTGGAGCCAGGTATGAGGGAAGCCGCGCCGCGCCGCAGGGCGCGAAAAGCGCGGACAGCTGGTGACAATGGAGCCAGGGTGATTCGCGCGACTGCCGCGACATCGGTGTCGAGGAGGGGATTACCCCTGAGCGCGCCCGGCAGCATGGGCGCAGAGCAGCTTGCTCGACCGTGAATGGCCCGCCAACCCCGGCGCCAGCGCCGGCACTCCACAGCTTTGGGCTTATATCGGCAGATGAGCCAGTTGAGGTCGCTTGCCTACAGGATAGCCGGGCCGTCCACCCTTGTCAATATGAAGGCTGGGCCGATGGTTGAAGAGAAAAAGCTCAGTGTGCGCGAGTCGTGAGCCTGGTGGAACGGCCTTGCGCCGGCAGACGAGTACCGCGCTGACCTGAACCTGCTCACGTACGCCGCCCTGCTACAGTGAAGCTGCGCGCTTGACGCGCCAGCCCCACCCGTGCTAGGCTATGCGGCAACTGAATAGCCCTCAACGACGATGAACGGAACGAGTAGCCGCCAGTGGCGCGGTGCAGCGAGCCGGCGGATGGTGCAAGCCGGTACTGGCGCGGGTGGTGAATGGCTCCGTGAGTCGCGGCCCCAACGGCAGCAATGCTCAGTAGGCGCCGCCGGACACTCCACCGTTATCAGGGAGCGGGGTATTGGACGCAGCAAATGCTCGTCCTGTACTCGCGGAGGGAGCGCACCGTGAGGGCGCTCCGAATTGGGTGGCACCACGGGTGGAAGCGATTCCCTCGTCCCTGGCGGGCGAGGGTTTTTTGTTGTCTGCCGGCCGTCCCCTCGTCCGCGCCAGGCCGGCGAGTTGGGAGGAACGGCGATGGCGACAACCGTGGCGCGGCGGGCAACCGGCGGCGTGGGACTCCTGCCCGCGCTGGCCGAGGTCGAACGCCTCATTCGCGACACCGGCGCGAACTGCGTGCCGATCGCGCGCGAAGTGCTGGCCGATCTGGAGACCCCCGTCTCCGCGTATCTGAAAGTCGCGGGCCGGAGCGGCTACGGCTTCCTACTGGAGAGCGTCGAGGGCGGCGAGCGCATCGCGCGCTACTCCTTCATCGGTGCCGACCCGCTGCTGACCCTGCGCTTCTACGACCACCGCCTGGTGCGGACCACTGCGGCCGGCGCGACCACCGAGCGCGCCTACGCCGACCCGCTGGTCGCGCT
>DASUBC010000429.1:0-5917 GCA_035763465.1 Thermomicrobiales bacterium | reverse complement strand
CGCGGTCGAACAGGTCGCCGATGGTCGCGCCGATGAGCGGCACGTCACTCGCGCCATGCACGTAGGAGAGTGTCTGGTCGTAGAGTTCGAGCGGCATAGGGAGACCCTCCTGGCGGGAAGCGAACGGGCACGGCGGCGCTGCCAGCGGGGTCCTCGGGCGGCGGTGTCCGGGGGCAGGGGCATCATAGCAGGGGCGAGGGGCGAGTGACGAGTAACGAGTGACGAGTGACGAGTGTGGGCGGGGCGTCGCGGTCTCGCCCGCGCCTATGGCTTCCGGCCGCGCACGGCGAAGAAGGTGATGGCGCTGAAGAAGCGCCCCGCGCGGTCCGCCGCTGCCACCTGCTCCTGCCAGGTCGCCAGCTCCGCCGCCGTGATCACCCCGGCGGCCTGCGCGTTCGCCGCGATGCCCCCGAGCCAGTCGCGCGCCAGCGGGCCGTACGCGAGGTCCACCAGGGTGCCGGGGATGACCTCGATGTCCGTCAGGACCAGCTCCTTGAAGAGGCCGAAGAGCTGGTGGCCGATGCCGCCGTTGAGCTCGTGGTCGCGGTGCCAGTCGAAGATGCGGCGCGTGAGCGCGGGGTCGGCCCCGTCGACCACTTGCGTCCCCGCATCCTCGGCGTTGACGACGACCCGCCCGCCCGGCCGGGTGACGCGCACCATCTCCGACAGGACCTGCCGGGGATCATCCACGACCTCGAAGACGCCCCAGGAGGCGCAGGCGTCGAAGGACGCGTCGGCGAAGGGGAGGCGGTGGCCGTCCGCCACCCGGTAGGTCACTGGCAGCCCCCGGCCGGCCGCGCGCCGCTCCGCCGCCGCGATCATCGTGGCGCTGTTGTCCACGCCGACGACCGCCCCCGCCGGGCCGACGACCCCGGCCAGCACGCGCGCGGCCCCGCCGGATCCGCAGCCAATCTCGATGATCCGCTCCCCCGGCTGCGGTTCGAGCGTGGCGAGGAGCCGGCCGAAGTAGCGGGGGTCGTCGTCGCCATCGGGGCGCATGTTGTCCATGAACCGGACGTAATACGCCGGGTCCTCCGCCTCGTCAATGTTGCTCCAGGCCTGCTGAAAAGTTGGCCGACTCATGACATCCCCCCTTACGCCTGTGCCAGCGCGCGGGCGCGGCATAGACCGACCGGCCCGGCCCTACCCACAGGCTGCACACCTATCATAGGCCGGTTCCACCGCCTTTTTCAGCACGTTGCTGTTCTGAACCCGGTCCCCGGCGGCCGTCGCGCCGCTGGCGGAGGGCAGCGTATATCTGGCGCCGCCTCCTGCCCCGGCGCGCGTCTTGACTCCGCGCCGGCGGTCATGATGACGCGCGTTCCTCGACCCGAAAGACGCGCAACCCGGACAGGTCGGTTGCGGCATAGCGACTGGCCGGGTGCGCCTGGGTAAAGCGCTGGATTGCTGGATGCTCGCGGCACAGCCAGCTCGCCCCCGCCTCGTCACCATAGAGTCCCAGCACGAGGTAGGCTCCTGCCTGGTCAAGCCGCTGCAAGAGCCAGTCATAGGCGAAGGTCACCAGGTGCTGACGACGCACTTCGAAGAGTTGGCGGCGGCTCTCCTCGAAGGCGCGGGTGTGCGCCGCATCCGCGACCTGCCACTCGGCGAAGACAGCATAGCCCGGCTCGGTGGACCAGGCTCCCTTGACTTCGCAGAGCAGTTGATAGCCCACCCCAGTAGCCGCGCGCGCCGCGCGCGCCGCAGTGAATGTGTCGAAGCGGACCAGTGTGGCGGGCGCCTCGCGGGAACGTAGTAGCAGCGAGGCCGTCGCTCCCGTAGCCGGGGGCGGCGAGGGCTGCCGATCGGACGTGTACACATACCGAACAACGAACATGCTTCCTCCATGATGGTGCTACGGGCCTGGCGGCCCTGGTCGCCGCGTCCCGAAGAGCCAGTCGTGCCAACCACTAGAGCGGGGCGGCCATCATAGTCGAACTGCCCCTGACTTCCCCTGCGACCGGGCTGGATTGAGGTGGTCTGTGCTACTTATCGCGCGTGCTCCTCGCCCCGGCGCCGGCTCATCCGTTTATGCCACCGCTGACCGTATTGTGCCCGGCCGGGCAGGTCTCAGCCCTCGGCGGTCGTCGGGTCAATGATGGCCGCGATTGCGGTCACGCGGTTGGCCGGGAAGCCGCCTTGCCGCGCGTGCTCGCGCACCTGCTCCTCGTTCGGCGCGATGTAGACGCAGTAAATCTTGTCGCCGGCGACGTAGCTCTGCACCCACTGGATCTGTGGCCCCATTTTGCGCAAGACGCCGCAGGAGGTCTGGGCGAGACCCTGGAGTTCCGCCGGGGTCAACTGCCCCGCGCCGGGGACTTCGCGCTCGATGATGTACTTCGGCATGGCTGCTACTCTCCTTAAGTTCGTGGGCCAGCCTGGCCCGTGTCACAAGGCGCGGAGCGCCGGGGCCACCGTCGCTGCCCCCCGCTTGTTCCCATCGCCCTCCTCAACCCTGGTCAACCGCCTGCCAGCACGGCGCGCTCGTGCCCCTGCGGGTAACTGACAGGAGACCGTCCTGCTACCGAGCATCGGCGCGGTGGTCTTCGCGAAAGGTGAATTGGTCGGGGACGAACGCTGGGGCGCTCACGGTGAACACGACCGTGGCGGCCGGCGGCGTGTTCAGCGCTGGTGGGCCGGCCGAGGCGCGCGGCGATATTGGCCGCAGGAGCCAGACGCAGGCCGCGATCGCCAGCGCCGCCGCGAGCGCCGCCTGGCCCCGTTCGAGCCAGCGCCGCGCGCCGGCTGGCGCGGTGGCGCTATCGTCGCGCAGCGCGGTCCGACCGAGCGCGGGCAGAGGATCGAGGCCGGGCACGATTCCCACCTGGCGTTCCAGGGCGGTGACGCGCCGCAGCAGCGCCGGCAGAGGCGGTAGGGCGGGCTGGCCCGGCCGGGCGGGGAGACCAAGCGCGGCCTCTACCTCCCGCAGCCGTGCCCGCAGCGCCGCCAGTTCGGCCGCCGGGTCCGCTTGCCGCTCCGCCAGGCTCCGCGCCCCATCCGTGTCGTTCATCGGTCCCTCTGCTCACTATCGTCACGCTCGCCGGCCTCGCCTGTGTGAGGACTGTCGCTGAGGATGAGCATAGGGCGGCGGCGCGGCGCGGTCATCGGCAGGACTGCCTATTCGTGGTGGCGAGCGCCCGAATAGGCAATCCTGCCAGGGGCACAGGGGCTGGTGCGCGGGGCGGCATCAGGCCAGCTGATGGCGCAGGGCGAAGGCGACCGCGGCGGCGCGGTTGTCGCTGCCGGTCTTGGCGAGGATGTGGCGCAGATGGGCGTGAACGGTACGCTCGCTGAGGAAGAGGGCGGCGGCGATCTCCCGGTTGCTCCGGCCGGCGGCGACGAGGCGCAGCACCTCCACCTCGCGCGCGGAGAGGCCGGCAGGACGGGTGGCTGGTGGCGGCGCGGCGGCGGCCAGGCGCGCGGCGAGCGTGCCGGCACGAGCGAGGGCCGGGCGGGCCTCCAGCGGGAGCAGGATGGCCCGCGCCGCGTCCAGCGCCGCGCCTGCGCCATTGTGGTCGCCCGCGGCCAGGCGCACTTCGGCCAGCGCCAGCAAGGTGAGGGCGCGCTCGTAGGGCGCGGCGCACGCCTCGGCCAGCGCCAGGGCGGCGTCCAGGTGTTCTTGTGCCTCGGCGTGGCGACCAGCCTCGGTGGCCAGTTCCCCCAGTAGCCGGTGGGCGGCGAGGAGGGCGAGCGGCTGGCGCGGCTCCGTGGCCTGAGCTAGCGCCGTCGCGGCGTGCTCACGCGCCAGGGCGAGGTCCCCTGTCGCGCGATAGTAGGCCGCCCAGCCGAGCTGCCCTTCACTCTGCCCACGCACCGCCCCGGACCAGGCGAGCCAGCGATCGTGGGCGGCGAGCCAGGCGTGCGCGGCCGGCGCGTCGCCGTCGTCCAGCGCCAGCAGCGCGGCGAGGCGTTGCAGCTCGGTCATCGCCATGAAGAGCGTCGCGCCCGGCGCCGTGGCGGGGCCGGCCGGCATGGCTTCACGCACAAGCCGCCACGCCGCCTCTCGCTCACCCCGGGCGCGGGCGAGCGCGCCGAGATGGGGCGCGATCTGCGCGCGCAGCCCGGCGCCCTCGCCGCTCGCCGCCCACCGCTCGGACAGCCCATCCCAGCGCCCTTCCAGCACCAGCAGCGCCCAGAGAGCCTGCACATGCGGAGTGCCCCCCTGCGCCTCAAGCCGCGCCAGCGCCGCGTCCATCTCGGCGACGAGGCGCGCGCGCGCCGCCAGGTCGCCGGCGAAGTAGGGCAGGTAGGCTTCGAGCAGGAGATCGTGGCAGGAGCCGGTGACGGACGCCCCGTCGTCCCGCACCGCCCCGAAGGCGCGCCCGCTCGCGAAGGCCGCCCAGGTGTCCTGCCCTCGGCCGTGCGCCGAGCAGACCCAGCCGATGGCGTCGCGCGCGTTGAAGGGCAGCGCGTCGAGGCGGGCGAGCGCCGCGTCCAGGGAGCCGCCGAGCGCCGCCAGGGTCTCCGTATACCACCCGCCCAGAGCAAGCGGCGTGGCCAGCAGGGCGCGGCGCACTTCCGACGACGTGTACTCGGCCCCGCCGCCGAGGCGGGCAAAGCCCGCCACCTCGCTGGCGGGGAGCGTGTCGAGCACTGTGTTCGCCGCCGTCAGTTCCGTGATGGCCCGCCCGATCTGCCCCAGGAACGCGTACGACTCGCCGAGACGCATCCGGACGATGGCGGCCAGCGCCGTGTCGCCCATCTCCGTCGCGACGCGCACCGCCGCCTCCGCCGCGACGACGCCCCGCTCCTCCAGCCGGCGTATGTATGACAGCGAGTACAGCGCGCTGACCTGCTCCGCGCCGGCCAGCTGGGGCAATGCCTGTGCGAACCGGGCCTCGGCGGTAGCGTAGGCGTAGGACGCAAAGGCGCGCTCCCCCGCCCGCACCAGCCATTCGACCGCCCGGCCATCGCCCGCCCGCTGGAAGTGGTAGGCCACCGCGTCGGGGTCGGGGTGCGGGGTCGCGGTCAGCGCTTCGCCGGCCCGGCGATGCAGCAGGCGCCGCCGCACCGGCGGCAGGCTCTCGTACAGCGCCTCGCGGATGAGCGCGTGGGCGAAGCGCACCGCCGCGCCGTCCGGTGTCTCGGCCACTAGCCGCGCCTGTAGCGCCGGCTCAAGCGCCGCCAGCAGCGCCTCCTCGTCCGTCCCGGCCGCCGCCGCCGAGAGGGCCAGGGTGACCTCCTGGCCGGCGACCGCCGCCACGCCGAGCAGCTGCACCGTCTCTGGCGGCAGCCGGCGCAACCGGCCGGCGATGACCTGGCCCAGCAGCGCCGGCACCGGCGCCGCCGCCAGGTCGCCGACGGCCCAGCTCTCGCCCGCCGGGCGCAGCGCCCCCACGCCTTCGAGCGTCCGCAGCACCTCGCCCAGAAAGAGGGCGTTGCCCTCGGTGCGCCCGGTCAGGTAGCCGACCAGGCGGATGCGGTCCGCCGCGCCCAGCGCGTAGCGCGCGGCGACGAGCGTGGCGATGGCGGCGCCGTCCAGCGGGCGGAGGTCGAGGCGGACCGCGCGCGCCTCGCGCACGAGACTTGGCAACAGGGCCGCGAGGGGGTGCGTGCCGCCGATCTCGTCGGCGCGGTACGCGGCCAGGATGAGGACGGGTAGCGCGGCGAGGTCGCGGGCGCGCACGCGCAGCAGGTCGAGGGAGGCCGGGTCGGCCCAGTGCAGGTCGTCGAGCAGGAGGACGAGCGGACACCGGGCAGCCAGGGCGGCCACATACGCCCGCAGCTGGGCGAAGAGCGTCCCCTGGCTCGCGACCTGGCCCTCCCCGCCGAGGTCCGGTGGCGGTGGGAGGCCGGCGTTGTGTGGGGCGTGGGCCAGCGCCTCGCGCCAGGGGCCATAGGGCGGCGTCTCGCTGAGGTCGTAGCAGCGCCCGACGAGGACCAGCGCGCCTTGCGCCGCCGCCTCGGCCAGCGCCCA
>DASUBC010000428.1:0-6767 GCA_035763465.1 Thermomicrobiales bacterium | reverse complement strand
CAAGAGCGGTCGGGCTGGATACGCGGCAGTGGCTAGCACACGGTAACGCTGGCCGAGCTGGATGAGTGTGCAAGGACAAGTGCAGGGAGTGCTGGTATTCAATGCCTGCGCTGGCCCGAATCTAGACTCGCACCCGTAAGCGGCAAGACGACGTGGAAGGTGCTGCCCTGGCCTTCCTCGCTTTCCGCCCAGAGCCGCCCACCGCTGCCGGTGACGATCTCGCGCGCGATGAATAATCCCAGTCCCAGGCCACCAGGATGACCGGCGGCGGTGTCAGCCGCGCGATAGAAGCGTCCAAACAGGCGGGGCAATTCGGTGCGCGGGATGCCAGCGCCAGCGTCGCGCACGGCCAGGTGCGCGGTGTCACCCTGGCGCGCCAGGGTAACCGTAACATCGCTGGCCTCCGGGCTGTACTTGACTGCATTGGTCAGGAGGTTGGTGATGACTTGCTCGATCCGGTGTGGATCGGCATGAACAATGAGGGGCGCATCGGCTATCGTCAGGCGCAGCCGGTGTGAGGTGAGCGTCACCCGTTGCTGCTCGACCAGGGTGTGCGTCAACAGCGCCAGATCGAAGTCCACCAGCTCTTGCTGGAGGCGACCTTGCTGGATGCGTCCGACGTCGGAGAGTTCGCCGACCAATCGGCCAAGCCGCTCGGATTGCTGGTCAACGACCTGAAGGTGCCGGGTGATGCGCTCGCCGGTCGCGCCGCGCTGGGCCGCGCGCGTCGCCAGTTGCGCGAATCCCTTGATCGCCGTCAGCGGCGACTTCACCTCGTGGGCAATCAAGGAGAGAATGGCGTCTTTCTCCCGGTCCGCACGTTTCTGTGCGGTGATGTCGCGCAACAATATCACCGCGCCACTGGCCTGGCCCTGCGTATCCCGCACCGGCGCTGCGCTCAGACTCACCGCGCGCTTATTCGTGTCTACCGAGCCGTCCGGTTCACCGAGGACAAATTCTTCATCGGCGATGGTCTGGCCCGCCAGTACGGCCGTCACCAGATCGCCCGCCTCGAATATCCGGCCATCGGCATAGCGTGGGCACAGCGCCGCCAGCGCCTCGCCCAACAATGGCTCGTGCGAGTCCGGCGTCAGGTTGAGCAGCGCCCGGCCAGCCTCATTTGTCTCAAGTACGCGCCCGCACAAGTCGAGGATGACGACGCCATCGAGCATCCCGCCGATAATCGCTTCCAACTGTGCCGCGCGCCCTGAGCGCCGCTGGGGCTGCTCGGTTGCGTCGGTAAAGATCACCATGAGACGCTCGACTGCCCCAGCGTCGTCGCGTACGGGCACGCATTTCCAATCGCGATACACCGCGCCTCGTCCAGCGGCACGGCGGCAGGGATAGGCGTGGGCCGTATACGATTCGCCAGTCGCGACCACGCGCCGCAATATCGCCAGCAGCGCCGGCGCGTCCGCTGGATCGAATGCGCTGGCCCAGGGCTGGCCGACGAGCGCTGGCCGGTGATGAGCCAGCAAGGTCCGGCCGGCGGGGTTGATGTCGAGTAGCGCGAACACTGGATCGCGCGCGTCAAGAAGCGCTACGCCCTCAGCGATTTCCGCCAACACCAGGCGTTGCACTGCGTCTGTAGACGCCGCAAGAGTCTGCATCTGGGCCATACCGCCTCGTCCTCGCCGGGTCGTTTGGCTGCCCCGCTGCACCAGGAGCCTGGGACTGCCGCCATTGTACTGGGGTATTCGCAAAGTGTATGCCGACACTCGTGATGGGCAGTACATGTGGTGCAATGTCAGGCGGGGGTACCCAGAAACGTGAGGAGAGCGCCGCCGCGTGCGCGCAACCAGGCCCGCTCAGCGCGGTAGGTTGGGCAATGCGCGGCGACGATGGCCCAGAAACGGGCGCTGTGGTTGAGCTCGTGGCGGTGGGCGAGCTCGTGGATGACCACATAATCGAGCACTGCCGGTGGCGCCAGCAGCAGCCGCCAGCTGAAATTGAGATTGCCCGCCGCCGAGCAACTACCCCACCGGCTGCGCGGGTCACGAATCGCCAGGCGCTGGTATCGCACACCGAGCTGTGCGGCGAAATAGTCAGCCCGTGCAGTCAGCACGCGCCGGGCTTCCTCACGATACCACCGCGCGAGAATCGGCGCGAGCGCGTGTTGCGCTGGGTCGTGGCGCACGCTGAACGTGCGAGATGCTTCGTCGAGTCTGACCACCGGCCGGGGGATTACTGCCGCCGCAACCTGGAGCCGGTAGGTGTCACCGCGATACGGCATGGAGGCGCCATCGCCAAGCGGTGGCTGTTCCACCGGAGCAAACCGATCGAGCGTGCGTAAAATCCAGGGCGTATGCTGCCGCAGCACCACCGCGATGTCTGGCAGCCGGCCGCGCGCGGGCACCACGACTTCCAATCCCGCCGCTGGCAATACGCGCAGGCTGACCCGGCGGGCGCGCGGGCTGCGGCGCACGGTGTATGTCACCAGCCGGCCAGCCAGCAATGCCGTGCCCGGCTGCACACCTGGCGCCGATCGCGCCGGCCGGGTTGGCGCAGGCAAGAGGTTGCTCCTGGCAGAACGATACTGGCGCGAGACCGGACTTACTGGTCTCGCGCCAGGGGTAGTCGTGTGCGCCGCTACATCAGCAACATGAGGGGGTTCTCCAGCAAACGGCGCACTTCGCTGACGAACTGCGCGCCTTCCGCGCCGTCCGTCACACGGTGGTCGGCGGAGATGGTGATATTCATCCGGTCGCGGATGACGATTTGCCCATCCACGACAACAGCCTTCTGCGCCGACGACGCGACCGCCAGTGCGGCAGCTTGCGGCGGCGTGATGATGGCGATGAAGGTCTCGATATTGTACGGCCCCAGGTTGCTGACCGTGAAGGTGCCGCCGGAGAATTCATCTGGCGTCAACTTGCCTTCACGCGCCCGCCCGACCAGGTCGGCCGCTTCGCGCGCCACCACGCCGAGCGACTTCTTATCCACGCCGCGCACGACCGGCGCGATCAGTCCTTCTTTGAGCGCGACGGCGATGCTGATGTCAATCTGGTCGTGCATCTCGATGTGATCGCCGCCGAACGAGGCATTGATATTCGGGAACTTGGTTAGCGCCAGGCCACAGGCTTTCACGATCAGGTCGTTGACCGTGATTTTGTAGCCTTCCGCCTGCGCCGCGTCATTCAGCCGCTTGCGCCAGGCGAGCGCCTCGGTCATGTCCACTTCGGCCGAGACATAGAAGTGCGGAATCGTCGTCTTGCTCTCGACCATGCGCCGCCCGATCGCCGCGCGCATCCGGGTGAGTGGGGCCTGCCGGGCAGCGGCCGGCGCTTCTTCGGCAGGCATAGCAGCTGGGGCAGTTGGTGCGGGCGCGGCGGGCTGCGCGGGCGCCGGCGCGGTCTGTAACGCCGCCTGCACATCTTCGCGGACGATGCGCCCACCAGGGCCGCTGCCCTTGATCTGGCTCAGGTCAAGCTCGTGTTCCTGCGCGATGCGCCGGGCCAGCGGCGACGCCTTGATTCGCCCTTCGGGACCGGCGGGCGCGGCGACCGCCTCGCGCGCCTGCGTGCCGGCCGCTGTTTGCTGTTCCGCCGCCGGCGTTGGCGTCGCCGGTTGCCTGGGCACCTCTCCAGTGTCGGCCTGGGCGGCGGGGGCCGGCTGCGCCGGCGCCGCTGCTTTGGCCTCGCTGGCGCCGTTCGTGGCGGTTTCGCCTTCGCCGAGAATCACCGCGATCTTCTGCCCGACAGGGATCATTTCCCCCTCGCGGCCGACGATCTGGCCAAGCGTGCCGGTGGCGAAGGCTTCGATTTCAATGTTGACCTTGTCGGTCTCGATCTCGGCGAGCGACTCGCCGCGCTTGACCGGCTCCCCTTCCTTCTTGAGCCAGCGCAGGATTTTGCCCTCGGTCATGTCGTAGCCCATCTTGGGCATTAACACGTCGCTCGGCACGGCTGCCCTCCTTACGGCGGTCGAAGGTCTGAAGGTCGAAAGTCGAAGGTCTCTGCGGTAAACCTCTGTGTCTGACAACCGGCGATTTTCGACTTTCGACTTTCAGACCTTCGACCAACGGCTAGCGATTCAACAGTTTGAGCGCGGCCCCTACCACGTCTTGTTCCGTCGGGTAGCAAAGGCGTTCCAGGTTCTTGGCGTAGGGGAGCGGCACTTCGACCGCCGCGATTCGCATAATCGGCGCGTCGAGGTAATCGAAGGCTTCCTCTTGCAGCCGGGCCACAATTTCGGCGCCCATGCCGCAGCTACGCCAGTCCTCTTCGACAACGAGGGCACGATTCGTTTTCTGCACGGACGCGACGGCCGGCCCGGTATCGAGCGGACGCAACGACCGCAGATCGACGATTTCGACCGAGATGTCCTGCTTGGCCAGCTGGTCGGCAGCCTGCTGGGCGATCATGAGCGACCGTGAGTAGGTAACGATCGTCAGGTCAGTCCCTTCGCGCTTGACCTCGGCCTGGCCGAGCGGCACGGTGTAGTCGCCCTCGGGCACCTCGCCGCGCGTGCCGTAGAGCAGGCTATGCTCGATGAACATGACCGGATCGGGATCGCGGATCGCGCTGATCAGCATCCCTTTCGCGTCGTACGGCGTTGCGGGCATCGCTACTTTCAGACCGGGCATACTCGCGTACCAGGCTTCGAAGGTCTGCGAGTGGGTCGCGGCCAGCTGCCCCCAGCCGGACGCTGTGCGAATCACCAGCGGCACCGTGATCTGACCATTGAACATATAGTGCAGCTTCGAGGCGTGGTTACAGATCTGGTCCATCGCCAGCAGGCTGAAATTGATTGACATAATTTCGACGATCGGGCGCATCCCGTGCATCGCCGCGCCGGTGGCGACGCCGACGATGCCGCCTTCGGCGATCGGTGTATCCACGATGCGGTCCGGCCCCCACTCGTCGAGGAAGCCCTTCGTGACGGCGTACGAACCGCCGTAGGCGCCGATGTCCTCACCCATGATGTAGACCCGCTCATCGCGCGTCATCTCCTCGCGCAACGCCTGCCGGATCGCCTCGCGGTACGTAATCTGCGCCATCTCTCCTCCCAGGTTGGAAGTACGAAGTACGAACGACGAAGTACGCTTGGGATGGCTGTGCGGTCGTCTGTCTGCTCTTCGTCGGACCAGGCGTACTTCGTACCTCGTACTTCGTACTTCCCCGTCACTATCCCAGCGGCGCCGCGTAGACCATATCGTAGAGTGTATCGGGGGCCGGTTCGGGACTTTCGTCGGCGAACTTGGCTGCGGCGTCGGCGGCCTCAATCATCTCCTGATCGATTTGCTTGGCGGCGTCGGCTGAGAGAACGCCGCGCTCGGCTAGCACCTGACCGAAGCGGCCGATCGGGTCGCCGGCGCGGTACTGCTCGACTTCGTCCTTGGTCCGGTACCCCGCCGGGTCGGCCGTCGAATGTCCGACGAGCCGGTAGGTCTTGGCTTCCAGCAGGAACGGGCCTTCACCGGCCAGGCAGCGCTCGCGCAGACGGCTGGTCGCCTCGTAGACGGCGAGCGGGTCCATGCCGTCCGTCTGCTCGGCGGTGATATGGTACGCCGCCGCCTTGTCCACGATTTCCGTCACGCGCGAGGCGAGATTGATCGCCGTGCCCATACCGTAGGAGTTGTTTTCGACCAGGAAGATAATCGGCAGGTCGTTGACGGCGGCGATGTTCAACGATTCGTGGAAGTAGCCGTTGTTCGTCGCGCCATCACCGAAGAAGCAGATGACGATCTGCTCCAGTTTGCGATACTTGATCGCCTGGGCGATGCCGACGGCCAGCGGAATATGTCCGGCGACGATCGCGTAGCCGCCCCAGAACCCCTTGCTGACATCGGCCAGGTGCATCGAGCCGCCCCGGCCACCGCTCACGCCGCTGGCGCGGCCGTAGAGCTCGGCCATCACCGCGCCAGGATCACAGCCGCGCGCCAGCGCGTAGCCATGATCGCGGTAGTGCGTGACGAGATGGTCGTCCGCGCTCAACGCGCCAATCGCGCCGACCGCGACCGCTTCTTCACCGATGTAGAGGTGGCAGAAGCCGCCGATCTTGCCATAGGCGTAGCCTTCGGCGCTCTTTTCTTCGAACCGGCGGATTAGCACCATCTGCCGGTACATCTCGATCAGCCGCTCGTCGCTCAGATTAACCGGCGCCGCTTGCGTTTGCTGCGCTCCATTCGCTGCGGCTTTTGTCGTTTTCCGCGTTCGCGCCCGCGACCCACTTGATACCGCCATCACCCTCTCCTCCCACGGGCCGATGCTCGTCACCGATCGCGCCGGTAGGCGCGCGATGTGTGTTGACCTCCATCGGTGCGCTGCCTGGTGACTCTTACGCGCAACGATAGCCGATGAACCCAGGCCGGTCAATGGCCGGCCGGACTGCTCAATACAATATATTCTCGCACGATCGCGGCCAATTCGCGCCTCGTGCGTACAGCGCGTGAGCGGGCGGACCCAATGCTATTAGCCCGCCGTCAGGCCGCACTGCCCCTACGCATGACATACGGCTTACCACCCCTAACTATCACCACCGCCGGTTCTAGAGACGCCGACGGCGCGGGCGGACTAGTGTCCACCCGCGCCGCCAGGTCCGCGTCGCGCTCAGTTCGTCGGCCGGGGCGGCACAACCGGTGTGCCGGGACCGGCGGTACCCATCGAGGTGCTGTCCTCGCGGGCTGCCAGCAAGCCTTCGTTATTCT
Source organism: Thermomicrobiales bacterium (assembly GCA_035763465.1). Classification (GTDB taxonomy): domain Bacteria; phylum Chloroflexota; class Chloroflexia; order Thermomicrobiales; family CADCWN01; genus DASUBC01. Next base: position 118 of record DASUBC010000428.1, on the reverse strand, counting down.
CTTCGGCGATCTCTGTGCGAAGCGCTTCGTCGGCCGACAGCGTCAGCGGCTTGCCGCACTTGCGGCAGGTATCCGCGCCCGGTGGGTTATCCGTGCCGCAATTGCCGCACCGGATGGG
>DASUBC010000427.1:0-4528 GCA_035763465.1 Thermomicrobiales bacterium | reverse complement strand
AGCAGCGAGATCACCGCTGGCGCATAAAACTCCACGAAGCCGGGATCGACCGGCGAAATGTTCTGTGACTTCTCCTGGAAGGGCGACACCAGCACCTCTGGCGGGATCGTCTTGAACTGGCCGGCGGAATTGGCGATGGTGTCGGAATCGTCCTGAATCTGGTGTGCGAGGTCGGCGTCGTGCGCGGAGGCGCGGTCCGCGATCAGGTCAGCCTGAATCTGGTCGAGATTATTGTTGATCCGGTTGCTTGCCTCGCCCGACGCGGCCAGCGCCTTGCCCTGCGGCGTGTCCTGCGGATTCTGGAGATGCGCGAAGAGCGCCAGGCCGCCGAGCGCCTGCGCGGCCGTCGTCAGGTTCGTCTGCACTTTCTGATTGTTCGCGCGGATCGCCACGATCCGCTTCTGGGCATCCTCGCGGTTGTTGCTGTTCAGGTCGTTTTGCAGACCGGCCGCGTCATTGTGCATCGTCACGGCCAGGTCGCGCGTCTCGGCGGCGCGCTGATCGCCCTGGCCCGCGCCGTTTTGCTGCAATGCCGCGACCAGCACGCGCTTATTGAGCTCGTTCGTCTGCACGTAGGCGTAATACTGCACCCACTGCGACTGCAAGGGATCAATGTCGTTGTAGTCAATCTGCAAGGTCGCGCGCTGGCCCTGCGCGATCGTCTGGTACGCGTTCGGCGGGAAATAGATGACGACGCCGACCTTCCTGTCCTGCAACTGCTGCCGCGCGGCGTTGGCGTCGTGCGTTACTTCGACCAGCGTGAAGGGCGGCGTGAAGGCGGTTTGCAGTTCCTCCTTGCTGATGTTGTAGTCCTGCGGCAGCACGACGACCGTCTCGATATTCGGCGGCGCGGCTGAATAGCCAATGCCGAACAGGAAGAGGATCAGGAACGGCCCGAGCACCAGACTGAGCAGCAGGCGCGGCTGCCGCCGCACCTCGGTCAGTTCCTTGCCGACGAACGAGGTCAGGCGCACCAGCCAGGCGACGAGCGGATTAGTGCGTTTCACCGCGTGTCCCTTCCGCCTGGTGGCCCGCGCGTTCCAGCAGGGTCACAAAGATCTCGTTGAACGAAAGCCGCCGCTCTTCGACCTTCGCGGCGTGCGCGCCGGCCGCCTGCACGGTGTTGACCACCTGCGACATCAGCGCACCAGCGTTCTCGGCCGTCAGCTGAAGCTCGTCTTCGCTGAGATACCGCACGGCGCGCACGCCCGGCAGCGCCCGCAATTGCGCGACGAGCGGCCGGTCCAGCTCAGGAATCCGCACGTCAAGCAGATCGCCGCCCGCCGCTTCGTGGCGCAACTCCTCCGGCGACCCTACGGCGACGATCTCGCCCTGGTCCATCAGCACGACGACATCGCAGTATTCCGCCTCGGTGACGTACTGCGTCGTGATGATCAGCGTGCGCCCGGCCCCTTGCAGGCGGCGAAACTCCGCCCAGAGTTGTTCGCGCAAGATCGGGTCAACGCCGGCGGTCGGCTCGTCGAGCACAATCAACTCTGGCTGGTGCAGCAGCGTCGCCGCCAGTTCGAGCCGGCGCTGCTGCCCACCGGAGATATTGCCGGCCAGCGTGTGCCGCTGCGGCGTCAGCCCGACCAACTCCAGCACCTGCTCTTTATACGTCCGTCGCCGAAACGGGCCGATGCCGTAGGTCGCGGCAGTGAAGTTTAGGTTCTCCTCGACGGTCAGCGTCGGATAAAGGACAAAGTGCTGGGGCAGATAGCCGATGCGCTCACGCTCCGCGCGGCTGAACCGGTGGGGCGGCGTGCCAAAGACCAGCACCTCGCCCTCACTCGGCTCATAGACGCCGAGCAGCAGCCGCACCGTTGTCGTCTTGCCGCAGCCGCTCGGACCAATCAGGCCGATCAGGCCACCACGCGGTACGATCAGATTCAGGTCATGCACTGCCCGCAGCTCGCCGAATCGTTTCCCCGCGCCGCGCAGGAGCGCCACGGCGTCCTCGGCGGCGACGCGCGGCGGCAATGTCATCGGCGGCGCGGCATTCACCGCCGCGCCGGGCACGTTCCCACCCGGTGCCGAAGTCTGTCCCTGAGTCATACTGTTTCGCTTCTCTCCCGTCCGCTTCGCAACGCGACCAGCGCCAATCTCCCGCCAGCCACGCGCCTAGTCCGCTCGCCCCCACCGAGCGCCAACCGGGATCGCATTGGCAATTCTCGTGCCAGCCCGTGTGAGTAGAGAGTAGGGAGTTGCCGTCAGTAGCACGGCGACAAATGTCAGGCGCGGTGCAGACCTACACCGCGCCCGCTGCTTGACGCCAAATTGTTCTGCCAGTCCAGCGTCAGGAAGCAACGCGCTGGTGGAGAAGCGCCGGGAGTTCGGCTAGGCTGCCGATCCGCAGCATCTGACCATCCAACGCCAGGGCAGTTCCACCGACCAGCATGGTTCGCGCGCCGACTTCTGCCGCCCAGCCAAGCACCTGCGGGCTATCGTCCACGATCAGCGCATCAGCTGGCGCGACACCGGCGTCGGCCAGCAGGCGCGCGTAATACTCCGGTCCAGTCTTGAAGCAGTCGAGCAGGTCGGGACCATAGAGGCGGTCAAAGCACTCGCGCACGCCCATTCCTGTCAGATAGCCGTTCAGCTCGGCGGACGCTTCACCGGAGGCGGTATGCAGGATATAGCCGCGCTCATACAGCGTGTGAATCGCGTCTGCCGCGCCCGGAAAGGCCGCCCGCACCTGCCCGATGATCCATTCTTCGGCGTCCTGAGCCAGCGCCAGGCACTCCGCCTCGGACGGCGCCAGCACCCCAACCAGCACGCACATCTCGCCGAGCCAGTCGCAGTGGTACGTGCGTCGGAAGTCCGCGTAACTGTTCGCCACCGCGAGCCGGGCCAGCCAGGCATCCGCCGCGAAGAGGCTGGTGGTCATCGTGAAGTTCGCCTCGGCCCAGGCATCTGGCGCGCCGCCGAGACGCGGCGCAAAATACTCGCCGACCAGCCGCCGCCACTGCGGCGCGCGGCGCGCGTTGTCGTTCATCACGCCGCCATCGTCGAGAAAGATGACCAGTTCCGGCATCCTGCCCTCCTTGCGTGCATAGATTCACAGTTCCGCACTCTCATATCTACCAGGCCGAAGCGTGCGCGTGGCTGTGCGAAAGGACAGTTCGTCGGTGCCTTTGCGGTCAGCAAGTCTGGTCAGCCCTCACCCCTGACCCGCGACCCACTGCGGTGGGTACCCCGCCGTGACACGGGCGAGGGGGAACTGCCTGTGAGTTGGTTGGTGTTCCCCCTCGCCTGCAAGGCGGGAGAGGGGGCCAGGGGGTGAGGGCCGTCTCTATCCCAAAAAGGCCGGCAGCGTCGAGCTGCCGGCCCCTCGGTGCATCTACGTCCTGCGGCACTACCGCCCCGGCGCTGTGCTCGCCTCCGCATGGGCGCCCATCGGCATCCGCGCGGTGTGCCGCCCTTCGGCGAACTCCTCGATGATCTTCTTGTTGAACGCCGGGATGTCGTCTGGCTTACGGCTGCTCACCAGCCCCTTGTCGGTATGGACTTGCTCGTCAACCCAGCTGCCACCCGCGTTGCGAATGTCGGTTTGCAGGCTTGGCCAGGAGGTCAACGTACGGCCACGCACGACATCGGCCTCGACCAGCGTCCACGGCCCGTGGCAGATCGCGCCGGTCGGCTTGCCCGAGTCGAAGAACTCGCGCACGAAGCGCACAGCATCCTTATTCATGCGTAACTTGTCAGGGTTGGCGACGCCGCCGGGCAGCACGAGCCCGTCATAGTCGCTCGCCCGCGCGTCGGTCACGGTCTTATCTACCGGCAGGGTATCGCCCTTGTTCATTCCATTGACGCCCTGGATGCTGCCGGATTTGATCGAGATCAGGTCGGTCTGCGCGCCGGCCGCTTCAATCGCCTTGCGCGGCTCGGTCAACTCCACCTGCTCAACGCCATCCGTCGCCAGAAACGCCACTTTCTTCCCACGCAGTTCGTTCGCCATGATCGTTCGTCCTCGCTTGCCGCGCGACACACGCGAGAGTCCCGCGCGGCGTCCACGGTGATCGCGCGCAGAAATGGTGCCAACAGAGGCAGCCAATGGCTGTCGCGGAGACAACACGGACCCTGGAAAACCCTATTAGGAAGCCGTCATCGCTGGCGCAACAGCCGCGAAGAGTTCGCCAGCATCCCGATGTCGGGGAGCGATTGCGCGGCGGCGGCGAGAATGGGCGACAGCACGCCGAACGCGGCCAGCGTCAGGCCGACGATGTTATAGACGATGGTAAAGCCAAGATTGACCTTCACCACGCGCATCGTGCGCCGGGCGATGCGGAACGCGTCCGGGACCAGCTGCCAGTCGTCGCGCAGCAACGCCAGGTGCGCCGCGTCCACCGCGACCGCCGTGCCGACGACTCCCACCGCAATGCCCACATCGGCCTGCGCGAGCGCGGGCGCGTCGTTCACCCCGTCACCGACCATCACGACCGTATGACCGCGTGCCTGGTAGTCGCGCACGATGGCGATCTTGTCCTCCGGCAACAGGCCCGCGCGATAGCCGATGCCCAGCTCCGCC
>DASUBC010000426.1:0-6740 GCA_035763465.1 Thermomicrobiales bacterium | reverse complement strand
GGGCCGTCACCCGCTTGCGCCGCGCGGCGCGATTCGGTATGCTACGGGCATGAACGCTGTTGCGCCACAGGCGCCGCATCATCTGCCGCATCCGCATCACCCGCACCCCCGGTGTGGTGGGTCGGCTTGCGCGGGCGCCAGGCGCGATTAGACAGCGGCGCTACGAGAGGCAGCAAGTCCCACCGACCGGCTCGGCGGTGGGTTTTTTGTTGTGGCTGGGCAGCGGTGCCGAATAAGGGAAGGGAACGATGGTGAGCAAGCAGACCACCGCGCCGCTGAGCCGGGGTACGGTCGAGCGGCTGCGCGGGATGGCGGATGTCTGGCCGGCCGAGCGTGAGTTTCGCGCGACGATTGTGGAGTCGCTGGGGCGGCATTTCGCCGCGCATGGCTACCGCCTGGTGGACACGCCGGTTGTCGAGGCGACCGAACTTTTCCTGCGGAAGTCGGGCGAGGAGCGCGCGGCGCAGATGTACGCCTTCGACTACCGCAACCGCCAGATCGCGCTACGGCCCGAATTCACCGCCTCGGTCCTCCGCGCCTACATCGCCGCCGGGCAGGGACGGCCACTCCCACTCCGGCTGGCCTATTGCGGTCCGGTCTTCCGCTACGAAAAGCCGCAGGCCGGGCGCTCCCGCCAGTACACCGAGGCCGGCATCGAGCTGCTCGGCGCGAGCGGCGCGGCGGCTGATGCCGAAGTCATTCACATCGCGCTGTCAGGCATGGCCGAGCAAGGCTTGACCGATTGCACCCTGCGCCTGGGGCATCTCGGCGTCGTCGGCGCGCTGCTGAATGCGCTGGCGCTTGACGAGCGCGTGCGCGACTGGTTCCTCTGGAGCATGGAGCAGTTGCGGGCGCACGGCGACGCCGGGCTGCATCGCAATCTGCGGGCGCTCCTGGCCGAGCAGGCGGGCGCGAACGGCGCGCGGGCCGACGAGGCCGACGGACCGCCGCTCGACCCCGACTTTCCCACGCTCGACCTACCGCAACTGGCGGGGATGGATGACGACCGCGCACGGGCGACCGTGCTCGGCTTACTGCGCGGCTCCGGCGTCGAACTGGAGGGCAGCAACCGCGCGCCGGAAGAAATTGTCGAGCGCCTGCTGGTGAAGTTGCGCCGCCCCCAGGTGCAATTCGATATCGCGGGTGCGGTCGAGTTTCTGCGGCGGCTGGTCGCGCTGCGCGGCGAACCGGCGACGGTGCTGGCCGAAACGCGTGCGCTGCTCGCGGACTATCACCTCGACGACGCGCCGGTACACGACCTGGAAGAGGTGCTGGCGCTGCTGCGCGTCTACGGGCATGACCAGCGCATCACGCTCGACCTCGGCCTGGGGCGCGGCCTGCACTATTACACCGGCGTGCTTTTCGAGGTCTACGACGGGCGCGACGACCGCCTGCAACTCTGCGGCGGCGGGCGCTACGACGACCTGGCGCAGACGCTCGGCGCGCGAGCCCCGGTGCCAGCTTGCGGCTTCGCGCTCGGTGTCGAGCGAATCGCGGCGGCGCTCCAGGCGCGCGGCGCGTCCCCGCCCGAACCACCTGCCGCCGATGTACTCGTGTGCGGCAGCGGCGTGCCGGTCGCCGACCTCATCCCGATCGCGGAGACTTTGCGGAGCGCGGGCTGGCGCGCCGAACTCGACCTGCGCGGGCGCGGCCTCGCCGCGAATCTCTCCTACGCGGAGCGTACCCAGATCGGCGCGGTCGCCATTTTCGGCGGAGCCGAGCGCGCGGACGGCGTCATCACCTGGCGGAACCTGGCGACGCGCGCCGAAGAACGGCTCACCCTTACCGCGCTGGCGGCGCGCGGTCCACAGAGACAGAAAGGCATAGGCGATGACGAACGCTGACGACATTCTCCGGCTGGCGATTTCGAGTAAGGGCGAGTTCGAGATCGAGACGCGGCGCTTTCTCGACAGCGCCGGCCTGCCCGTGCGTCGTCCCAACCCGCGCCAGTACACCGGCCGCGTCGGCAACCTGCCCGACACGATCGTGCTCTTTCAGCGTACCGCCGACATCGTCGCGAAAGTCGCGGACGGCAGCGTGGATATCGGTATCACCGGCTACGACATCGTCGCGGAGTATTGCCAGGACGACGATGACGTGATCGTGCTGCTGCCGAAACTCGGCTTCCGCGCCGCCCGGCTGGTCGTCGCCGTGCCGTCGGCCTGGCTCGACGTGGTGACGCTGGAAGACCTGGCTGATCTCTCGGTGGACTTTAAGCGCCGGGGCCGCGCGCTGCGCGTCGTCACCAAGTTTCCGCATCTCACGCGCGAGTTCTTCCACCGCCACGGAGTCACCTACTTCACGCTTGTCAGCGCCGAGGGCGCGCTGGAGGCCGCGCCGGCGATGGGTTATGGCGACCTCATCGTGGACATCACTGAGACCGGCGTCACCTTGCGCGACAACCACCTGAAGATGCTTGACGGCGGCACAGTGCTGCAATCGCAAGCCTGCCTCATCGGTAACCGTCGTGCGCTCGCCGCTAGCGCGCGCAAGCGCGAGTCGGTGCGACAAATGCTCGAACTCTGCGAGGCGCGCCTTCGCACGCAGGGCTTCTACGTGCTGAACGCGAATATTCAGGGGGAATCGGAAGCGGCAGTGGCCCGGCACGTCATCGCGCAGGGCGAGACGGCCGGCGCGCAAGGACCAACCATCGCGCGCGTCTTTCCGAAAGACGCGCGCCAGGATAACGTCGGGCTGGCCTGGTTTGCGGTGAATCTGATCGTCGAGGCGCCGTTACTGCTGCGCGCGGTGGATCACCTCCGCCGCGCGGGCGCCAATGGCATCACGGTTGTCCGGCCGGATTATGTCTTCGATGGGCGCTCGACTGCCTACGAGCAGTTGTTGCGAGAACTGGGCCTAGCTGAAACGTCCGTGCCGCGCGCCGCGCTCGTCTGAAGCGCGTGCCGGCGCGGTATGCTACCAGCGCTGGTGGGGCGCCGTTGTGGGCAGGTCGTGCTGCACATCCGCCAGGATCGCGCGCGCTTCGACCGCGACGCCGGCCAGCCGGCAATCCTCGTAGGTGGAGAGAATTGCGCGATTCAGCAGCTGCATCCGCCGATCGGTCGGCACCAGGTAGCGCCCGTGGAGGTGGACTTTACGGACCAGCCGACTCAGCCGGTCCAGAAAGAACGCCTGCAAGCCAACACGACCGCGCGCAGCCACCAGCGCCGGCTCGACTGGCGAACTCTCGTGCTTGCCAAACCCAAAACTCATTGCCATGACTACATCCTCATCGCCTAGCGCCAGCCGTCACCGCGCCACCGGGCGACGATCATAGCGGCAGAATGCGCGCCTTTACTACTATTCGCCTATGCAAACCATATGCCACGGGGCGTGAGTCGTGAGAGCGTGAGTCGTGAGTTGCTTGGAATGAGCCTGGCACCAGCATTTCAGCACCATGTTGCCCCAGACCTGCTCACGACCCACGACTCACGCCCTCACGCCCTCGCTTGCCAGGCTGGCACGGAGGCGTGGATGTGGTATACTCCTCCCACAATCAGAACATCCTTTCTGTACGAACGGGAGGCGATGGTGAGGACAATCCACGTTGTGAACCAGTCTGCTAGCCCCGATGGCATGTCGCCAGACACCATAGGGGCCGCCGCGCCAGGCCCGCGCCAGGCGGACATCGAGCGGGTAGTGGCCGTAATGCGCGCACAACCGGGCGAGCCGCTGCGGCTATCCGACCTGGCCGAGATCGCCGCGCTCAGTCCCTTCCACTTCGCGCGCACCTTTCGACAGGTGACCAGCATTCCCCCCGGTGAGTTTCTGGCTGCCCTCCGGCTGGCTCAAGCCAAACGACTGCTGCTAACGACCGACCTGCGTGTGACTGACATCTGCTTCGAGGTCGGGTACAACAGCCTGGGCACCTTCACCAGCCGGTTCACGCAGCAGGTCGGCCTACCGCCCGCGCGGCTGCGCCAGCTGGCGGCGTACGGCGAAATCAGCGCCGTGCCGCCAGCTGGCCGGCTCCATGCTGCCTCCCCGGCAGCCAGCGGCGTCGCCGGCTGGATTGGCGGCTCCATCGCCGCCGAGCCGTTAATCTTCGTCGGTCTCTTTCCCGCCGCGATTCCGCAGGGTTGGCCAATTACCTGTGCCACACTGACCGCGCCCGGCCCCTTCTGGCTGGCCGCGCCGCCGGACGGTGTGTATCACCTGATGGCGGCTGCGATGCCGCGGACACAAGATCCCTTGGCGCTGCTCTTACCAGACGACCAGCTGCGCGTCGGCCGTGCCGATGGCGTGCTGGTGGCGCGTCAGGGCCGTGTCATCGGTCCCACGGCCATCGCGTTACGTCCCCGCCGCATCACCGATCCGCCAATCCTCATCGCCCTACCAGCAATACTCGCGCCTGACCGTGCCCGGCGCGTTGGTTAGCGGCCCCGCGCGGAAGCGCAAGATCGAAGAAGTCACCGCCGGCGAGAGCGCGTAATCTCTGTACGGACAGTGTATCAAGTACAGTGCTGAACCGGTAGACGGTAAGAACTGCGAAAGGAGGAACCTGGCAATGATCACCGGCATTCACTCAGCAACCATCATGGTGCGCGATCAAGACAAGGCCGTGGACTTCTACACGAATTCGCTCGGCTTCGAGACCCTGGTTGACAATCAATATGGCGAAGGGATGCGCTTCGTGGTCGTCGCGCCGCACGGCACGACCTACGGTATCGCGCTCATAAAACCGGGCGACGCGGGCAAGACTGACGCGGACATCGCGGGCTTCAGCGGCATCAACCTGCTGACCGACGACATTCAGCAGACGTACAAAGAGCTCTCCAGCAAGGGCGTCTCGTTCACCCAACCACCGGAACAGATGCCGTGGGGCCTGTGGGCGACCTGGTTCAATGACCCAGACGGCAACACGTTCTTCCTGTCGCAGGAGGGTCAGCCCTCGTAGGCGACGGACGCTGGGGAGGTGTTCGCGCCACGAGACCCTTTTCTCGTTAAGAGACAACGCCATTGCGACATGCACGACAGGAGTACACACCATGACGGCTCGTGAGCGTGACCCAGCACAGGCGCCGCAGAGCACGCTCTCCGTCCTCGCGTTACCGGGCAACCTTTCCCAGCCCGCCCAGCGTGCGCTCGCCAACGCAGGCTACACGCGACTTGACCAGCTCACCCAGGTGCGCGAAGCCGATATTGCGCGACTGCACGGCGTCGGGCCGAATGCCCTCGCGCAACTCCGCCAGGCGCTCGCCGCGCATGGCCTGGCGTTCGCCCTCACCCCCTAGCCTCCTCTCCTGTGCGCGGGCGAGGGGGAAAAGAAACCAAATAAGCGCGAGGAGGCGTCTGCGATGCGTAAGGTCGTTGTGACTGAGTTTCTGACGCTGGACGGTGTCATGGAGGCGCCGAACGAGTGGTCCTTCCCTTACTGGAGCGACGAAGCCGGGCAGTTCAAGTATGACGAACTCTTCGCGAGTGACGCGCTGCTGCTGGGGCGCGTCACTTACGAGGGGTTCGCCGCCGCCTGGCCCTCCATGACCGATGAACAGGGCTTCGCGGACCGGATGAACGGCATCGCCAAGTATGTCGTCTCGACCACGCTGCACAAGGCGGAGTGGAATAACTCGACGATTATCAGCGGGAATGTTCCGGACGAGATAGCCAGATTGAAAGCGCTGCCGGGCCAGGACATCCTGGTGCATGGCAGCGCCCAGCTCATCCAGACGCTCATTGCCCATAATCTCGTTGACGCCTACCGGCTGTTGGTCTACCCGCTGGTGCGCGGCGGCGGCAAGCGCCTCTTCGCCGATGGGACCGCCGCCTCGCTGCAACTGGTCGAGACGAAATCGTTCAGTTCGGGTGTCGTCGCGCTGACCTATCAGCCGGCGGGAAAAGAGGACAACTGATGGCGAGAGTGCTGCTCGGTATGACGATGTCGCTCGACGGCTTCATCAACGACCAGGATGGCAGTGTCGCGCGGCTCTACCCCGATCTCGCGGCGCTACGAGAGACCGAGGAGCTGCAACGGCAGATCGCCGCGACCGGCGCGGTCGTCATGGGCCGGCGCGCCTACGATATGGCGGCTGGCGATCTCACAGGCTACGAGTTCCAGACGCCGATCTTTGTGCTCACCCACCAGCCTCCGGCACACGCTCCCAGGGGTCAGAACGACCGGCTGCGAGTGTACTTCGTCACCGACGGCCTCGCCAGCGCCATCGCCCATGCGCGGGAAACGGCTGGTGAACGGGCGGTAACCGTCATCGGCGGGGCGAATACCGCCCAGCAGTGCCTGAATGCCGGGCTGGTGGATGAACTCCAGGTCGAAATCAGGCCCGTCTTCCTCGGAGTGGGCACCCGTTTCTTTGAAGGCGTGGCGGCGAACATCGAGCTGGAACCAATAGTAGTCACCCAGACACCATTGACGACGAACCTGCGCTTTCGTGTCGTGAAGTGAGTGAGAGTCCCATAGGTAGGAGGAAGCACTTTCGGCGTGGAGTACGTCACCAGCGCCGGGTTCGAGAGTCCCATAGGCAGGAGGAAGCATCATGACTGCATCGCGCGCACTCTGGGTCGGCACCCGCGCCGGCCTCTGGAAGTTCGCGGAGAAGCACGGAGCCTGGGAGCGCTCCGGACCATTTCTGGCCGGCGCGGACGTGAGCGCCATCGCGTGCGGGCCGGACAATCTGCTGCTGGCCGGGTCGCACGCCGGCGCGCTCTTTCGCTCCACCGATGGTGGCGCCCAGTGGCAGCCGGTGGCGTTCGACCCCAAACAGGCTGAACTGAACAATTACTAC
>DASUBC010000425.1:0-6621 GCA_035763465.1 Thermomicrobiales bacterium | reverse complement strand
ATCCACGGCTACATCCAGTTGCTCCGGCGGGCGCAGGCGCGTGGGCAGGTGGACGCCGACCGGCTCGCGCGCTACCTGCCCACGCTCGATAGCCTGGCGAACCGGCTCGGCGGCCTGGTGGACGACCTGCTCGACGTCTCGCGCCTGCGGCTGGGGCAACTCCCCTTCCGTCCACGGACGCTCGACCTCGGCGCGCTGGTGCGGACGGTCGCCGCGCGCGACGACGAGCAGGCGCCAGCGGAGCAACCGCTCCTGCTCGACCTGCCGCCCGGCGCCTGCTGGGTCAACGCCGACGCCGACCGGCTGGAACAGGTGCTCGCCAACCTGCTGAGCAACGCCCGCAAATATTCCCCGGCCGGGGGCGCCATCCGGGTGACGTTGCGGCCGGACGGCGCGGGAGTGCTGCTCTGCGTGCAAGACAGCGGCATCGGTCTGCCGCCGGACAGCGCCGAGGTCATCTTCACGCCGTTCGGGCGGGCGCCGAACGCGCTCGCGCGGCACCTGCCGGGCCTGGGTCTCGGTCTCTACCTCTGCCGGGAGATCGTCGCGCAGCACGGCGGGCGCATCTGGGCCGAGAGCGCGGGCGAAGACCAGGGCACGACGGTGAACGTCTGGCTGCCGGCGCAGGACTGATGATGAGTCGGGCAGTCGGGCAGTCGGGCGGTCGGGCAGTGGGTTCGAGTCAGCGCGGTGGCTGGGTGCGAGCGCGGCGGCGTTGCTGGCAGCCCCGGATTGAAATCCGAGGCTGAATGGCTGCGGCTACGAAGTCCGCCTGCGCGGACTGGGTTCGTTGCGAGACCGGGGCTGGTTGATACCCATATGAATAGACCGGCCCCAGTCCCGTAGGGACTTCGTGGCCGCAGGCCATTTAGCGCCGAATTCATTCGACGCCACCTCAGCAGCACCGCGCCCGCCGCCAGCCACCGCGCCTGCCCAAACCCACTGCCCGACTGCTCGTCTGCCCGACTAGCCTACACGAAGCTGTCGAGCGGCAGCAGCGCCGTGACGTAGCAGTTCTGATACCGGCGGCCCACCGATTTAGGCGCTTCCACGCCAAAAAATGTCTTGCCAGCCAACCATTCACCGTGGTATGGTAAGGGTGGGTAGGACGTTTTTCTGTACGGACATCCCGCGCGGCAGCCACCAGCGCCGTGCTCCGCGCGGTTGAGAGGGGAAAGACGTGCGTCCTGCGGCGGCCACGTTACGCGCATCCAGCCGCCCTGCGGGGACGCCCGCTGCGAGTCACGGCTGATGGATCACGCCGCCTTTATGCCCGATGCCGACCTGCTGTCTCGCGCCGCGACCGGCGAGGGGCTGGCGTTGCTCGTGCTCATCGAGCGGCACGGGGCGCGGCTCTACGCGCGGGCGGGGGCGCTCGACGCGGTCGCGGCGCTCTTCGCGGCGCTCGCCAGCGGCGACCTGGCGCTGCCACCCGGCGCAGGCGTGCCGGCGCTGGTAGCGGCGCTCGACCCGGCAGCGAACGCGCCGGCCACGCCGCCACCCGACCTGACGGCGGCGCTGGTCAGGCGCCTGCTCGCCACCCTGCCGGCTGGCCCACACGCGGCGCTGGTGGCGGCGTGGGCCGAGGCGACCGCGCCGCCACCGGAGCCGCCCGCGCGCGCACCAGCCACACCGGCATCCGGCAGCGCGCCGGAGCCAGACCCGGCGGCGCTGACGGCGCTAAACCTGCTGGCCGGTCCGCTGCCCCTGGAGGAACCCGCGCGCCGCGCTGGGGAGCAGCGCCGCCGGCCCGGCCGCCAGCTCGACCGCTACGTCGAGCGGCGGTCGGCCCTGCGCTATGCGCTGCCGCTGGCGGTGGTCGCGGTGCTCATCGCGCTGTGGGCCGCGCGGGCGCTGCCGGCCCGCGTGCCCGACTCGCCCATCCAGACCTGGCCGACGCTGCCGCCGCGTCCGACGCAGGTGATCGCGCAGAGCCTGCCGACCGCGACCCTGCCGCCAACGGCCGTCGCCACGGCTACCACCGCGCCAACCGCCACGGCCGCCGCCCCGACGACCGCGCCACCGACCGCGACCAGCGCGCCGCCAACGGCTACCGCGCCCGAAGTCGCGGCGGCGGAGCAGCCGGTGGCGCCCACGCCAACCGACACGCCGGCGCCGGTGCTCGCGCCGCCGTCACCCGTCGCGGCGCCGCCTGACCAGCCGATTCCGCTGCCGAGCGCCACGCCCGCGCCTCGGCCGCCGACGGCGACGCCGGCGCAACCAACCGCGACGGCGTCGCGGGCGCGGCTGGCGCTCGTCACGCAGGGCTTGATGTTCGGCGTCGAGGTCGGGCCGCGGGCGCTCGTCTTCACGAACCAGGGCGCCGACCCGCTCGAATGGCGCATCGTCGCCGACAGCACCTGGGTGGAATTGGCGCAGACGTCCGGCACGCTGGCGCCCGGCGCGACGCAGGCGGTGCCGCTCACCATCGCGCGCGGCGCGCTGCCGACCGGCGGCTACACCGCCGCCGTGCAGGTGCTGACCAATGGCGGCGATGGCCTGCTGCCGGTGACGATGACGGTCTCGCCGTCGAACACGACGGTGAGCGCCTTCGCGGAGCCGGCCAATCCGATCGGCGCGGAGGGGTGCGCCGAACCGACCACCTACCTCGTCAGCGCCGACATCGCGGGCGCGGCGCCGCCGAGTAAAGCGGCGGTCTACTACTCGCTCAATGGCGGGGCCGAGCAGACGAAGCCGCTGACGCCGAAGGGCGCGCACTACACGGCGGTGCTCGGTCCGTTCGCCGAGCCGGGCAACGTCATCTATTCGCTGGTTATCACCGAGGCGAGCGGCAATGTCGTGCGCTCGGCCGCGTATTCACTCGCGGTCAGCGACTGCCCGAGCCGCGTCCGCACGGTGGCGCTGACGCCGCCGGCAACCCAGCCGTTCGCGCTGGGCAAGAACGGCCACAACATTTACACCTTCACCATCACCCAGCCGGGGAACCTGATCGTGCAGTTGCAGTGGACCGGCAGCGCGCCACGTCTCTCGACGTTGCTCTACGGCCCGCGCTACACCGACCAGCCCTACGAGCAGCGCACCGGCGCGAACTCGCTCTCCTTCGCCTATCCGATCAGCGACGCGGATGTCGCGGCGGGGGGCGCGTGGGCCTTGCATCTGGTCAACTACGACACGGGCGATGCCAGCGGCACGCTGGTGCTGACGTTCGAGCCGCGCGGCCAGCCAGTACCGACCAGCGCGCCGCCGCCGCCCACGCCGCCCGCCAGCCCCACGCCCGCGCCATCACCGTCACCTGCGCCGACAGCCGCGCCCACCACCACGCCGGCCGCGAAGCCGCCCACGGCGACGCCCGCGTCCGCCAGCCCAACCGCCACCCCACAGCCACAGGGTAGCCCGACGAAGACGCCGTAGAGGAAGCGGCCCTCACCCCCCGACCCGCGACCCACTGCGTGGGTACCCCGCCGTGTCACGGGAGAGGGGGAGTACGGCGCCTTTTCGAGGTAGGGCTTTTGTCGCAGGCGCGGCGCCGCTGAGGTGTACCCCGGATTGAAATCCGGGGCTACATGGCTGCGGCCACGAAGTCCGCCTGCGCGGACTGGGTTTATGACGACGCCGGGGCTGGTTGATCCCCAGATGAGTTGACCAGCCCCAGTCCCCGCGCACGGGGACTTTGTGGCGCGTAGCGCCCTTAGCGCCGAATTTATTCGGCGCCACCTCAGCAGCACCGCGCCTGGTACTGGCTCCCTACAGTTCCTCGAGCAGCGCCTGCGCTTCTTGCAGCAGCCAGATGCCGGGCTGGCGGTCGGTGGGATAAGGATAGGCCAGGGCGGGCAGGAAGCCGCGCCGGCGCTGGACGCGCTGCCGCACGGCGGCGGCGCGCTGGGGCCAGAGCCGGCGCATGACGTCGGTGGGGTCCAACGCGGCCAGGTCGTCCGGGGACAGGCCGAGGTGCTCGGCCCAGAGCGCCAGGCGCAACGCCCGCGCGCCGGGCGGGTCGAGCGCCTGCACGTTGAGTTCGCTGTCGGTCGCCAGCCCGCGCCCGTTCAGATTGGCCGACCCGACGGTGTACCACTCGTCGTCCACGATACCGACCTTCGCGTGGACGTAGACCGGCCGGTAGAAGAAGCCGGTCGGGCCGGTCGCCGCGCCGCCGGTGTAGAGGGCGTAGGCGCTGAACCGGCCGCGCCCGCCATCGGCCTGCTGCAAGAGCTGGACGTGCTTGTCGTTGTCGAACTTCCCCAGGTCGGCGCGGGCGGGCAGCACCAGCAGGATGCGGAAGTCGTCGTCGTTGCGGCGCAGCGCCGCCACGAGCGCGTCCACAATCTCGCGCGACCAGAGGTACTGGTTCTCCAGGTAGATGAAGCGCCTGGCCCGCGCGATGGCGGCGAGGTAAGCGTGCGCGATGCCGAACTCGCCGTCTGGCGCAAAGCGATAGTCGCCGCGCGGGATGGTGCGGACGACCTGGCAGGGCGTGCGCCAGCCTGGTTCCACGACTGGCGGCCGATGCGGCAGCGAAGTCTCACCCGTCACCTCGGCCCAGCGCTGGGTGAAGTTGCGCTCGACGTCGGCGACCGCTGCGCCGCGCACCTGGAGGGTGACGTCGTGCCAGTTGCGGCCGAAGCGCAGCGGGTGCCCCATACGGTCCCAGCGGTCGCCTTCCAGCGTCGTCAGGTCGAGACCGCCGGCGAAGGCGACCTGCCCATCCACCACGACAGCCTTCTGATGATGGCAGTGGAGGGGACGGCAATGGTCGTCCAGACGACAGTCGAGGTGGGGGGCCACCGCCAGCAGTTCGTCGCGCGCCTGCTCGACTGAGCGCCGGGTGGGTGCAAAGAACAGCGTCGCCCCACTCCAGACCAGCACCTTCACCGGCACGCGCTCGCTCGCCGCCGCCAGCGCCTTGAGGAGCAAATCATCGTCGCCCGCGCCGGTCAGCGCGCGGCGCAGGGCAAAGGCGGGCGTCAGCGCCCAGCCGGCCACGTAGACATAGTGCCGCGCATCGCGAATCGCCGCCTCCAGCGCGGCGAAGGCCGCCTCGCCGTCAATCAGCGGCGTGATGGCGTTACGCTCGCGCGGTGGCGTGCCGCCCGGAAACCAGCGCGGGTCGTCCGACCACCACTGCCCGCCCGGCGCCCGCCCGCCCTGCCGCACATCCTTATTCGTGCGGCGGCGGACGAATCGGCCCGCGAACGCGCGCTCCAGATGGAAGACGCGGGCGCTCAGGACGCGGAGGAAAGAGGTGAGCAGAGACATCGGGTTTCCTCGCGGGTTGCAGGTTGACAGGTTACAGGTTGCAGGTTTCGTGGCATGAACACCTTTGTCTTCTGCTGGGGCGTGTTATGGAGAGAAACCTGCAACTTGCAACCTGTAACTTGCAACCTCGCCTTATTGAAGATGATTCTCAAACCACGCGAGCGTGCGCGCGAGGTAGTCGGCGCGGTGTTCGGGCGGGCCGCCGCGCAGCATCAGGTGAGAGCCGCCAGGGTAGCGCGCGAATTCGACCTCGCAGCCCGCTTCCTTCAGCGCGATGAACATCTGCTCGCCCTGGCCGATGGGGCAGCGGTGGTCCTGCTCGCCCTGGACGATCAGCGTCGGCGTGGTGACGCGGTAGGCGTAGGTGGAGGGCGAGTGCTGCGCGTACCACTCGCGGTCCTCGTGGGGCGCGGCGCCGAACTGGGTCCGGCCGAAGACGTGGCCGATGTCGCTCGTGCCGAAGAAGGATTCCAGGTCAAAGCAGGGCGCGCCGCAGACGGCGGCTTTGAAGCGATCGGTCTGCCCGATCGTCCACGACGTCATGTAGCCGCCGTAACTGTAGCCGTAGATGCCGAGGCGCTCGGCGTCGGCGTAGGGGCGCTTCAGTGTCTCGTCCACCACGGCCATCAGGTCTTGAAAATCCTCGCCGCCCCAGTCGCGCAGCACCTGGGTGGTGAACTCGCGGCCGTAGGAGCCGGAGCCGCGCGGGTTGGCGTAGACGACCAGAAAGCCATTGGTGGCGAAGCACTGCTGCGTCGCGCTGAAACCGTAGCCGTAGAAGCCGTTCGGCCCGCCGTGCACGTCGAGGATGAGCGGATATTTGCGGTTCGGGTCGAAGCCGGGCGGTTTCAAGAGCCAGGCTTCGATGGTGTATTTGCCGCGCCGGACGTCGAAGCGTTCCCACTGCGCGGCGGGGTGCTCCGCGAAGATGTGGTCGTTGTAGTGTGTGATGATGGTCGTCTCGCCGCGCTCCGTGTCGGTGACGGCGAGTTCGCCCGACACACCGTGCGCGGAGTAGTCCTGCGCCACCCAGCGGCCGGCGCCGCCGGCGCTCATCGTCACCGACTGCGCCTGCCAGCGGACGACCGGCTCGGTCGCGCCGGTCTCACTGTCCACCACATAGAGACCGCTGCCGCCCGCCCGGTTGGCGTGGACGAGCGCCTGCCGCTCGTCGAGCCAGACCGGCTGCGACGGGCCGACGATGGTCGGCTGGCCGGCGGCGGGCGCGATTTGGAGGTCGTCGGTCAGGCGGCGCACCGCGCCGCTCGCCACGTCGTAGGTGAAGAAGTCGGCCTGATAGGTCTGCTGCGTGTCGCCCGCGAAGAGGATACGCGCGCCGTCGGGCGACCACGACCAGACGGACAGCACGCCCTCCTCCGGACCGACCAGCGTCTCCGCGCCCGTCGC
>DASUBC010000424.1:0-8337 GCA_035763465.1 Thermomicrobiales bacterium | reverse complement strand
GCTCCTTATCAGGGAGCCAGTCGCGCAGCAGTTGCCACGCCAGGGCCGGGTTGCCCTGCTCACGCGCGAGCCACGCTGGCAGCGCGAGCGTCCAGCGCTCGGACTCTGTGCCCGCAGCCGCGTCTACCAGTGCCCGCGCCTCGGACCAGCGCCCTTCCAGTACCAGAAGCTTCAACCAGGCAATGCCGGCGGGAAACGCTGCCAGGGCCGCGCCACTGGCCCGGCGGTAACTCTGCTCGACCTCCGCCGCCAGCTGCTGCCGCTCACTGAGGCTGTCGGCGGCGTAAGGCAATGTCACCAGAAGCAAAGCACTATATGTCAGGTTACCAAGCAGCCAGAAATGGTCCACCGCCTGGTACAGCGCGCGGGCGCGCGTGAACGCCTGGCGGGCGGCGTCCGGCTGCCCCAGCACGGCATAGGCGGTCAGCAGCCCGAAGGAGTTATCAGCGAAGGACGAGCCACCAGCGCCTCGGATAGGCTGGTAGGTTGGGACACGGGCCAGCAGCGCCTCGCCCATCTGCCGTGCCTCACGATAGGAACAAGTGCTTGCCAGCCAGAGCACCAGCGTGCCCCGGAGGGCGTTGGGTGGGTCATCCAGCCCGGCCAGCAGTGCCGTCGCTCGCGCCTGCTCGGCGGGCGGTAGGGCTTCCACCGCGTCGGTGCCAGCGGCCAGTTCTGGCACACCATGCTCGGTATCCCCAATGAAGCAGCGCAACATCCCGCGCGTAAATCGGGCGTATGCGACGAGACCCGGTTCACCACCGCGCTCGCCTAGCTGGATCGCCTCGTCAAGGTACGCGATACCCCGGTGTGGGTCGGTGTAGCGGCGCACGACGGCCAACCGGTAGAGCAGCCAGCCACGTTCCAGCTCGGGGGCGCCACGCGCTTCCAGCAACGTCAGGGCCGCTTCAAAGCGCTCGGCGGCGGTGAACCAGGCGTAGGCGCGACGCGCGCGCTCTCCCGCCGCCACCAGCCACTCACCCGCGCGCGGATCGCCCGCCTGCTGGAAGTGATAGGCCACCGCGTCCGGGTCGGGTGCAGGCAACGCGAGCAGGGCTTCGGCGACTCGGCGGTGCAGCGCCCGGCGGCGCAGCGCGAGCGTGCCCTCATACAGTGCCTCGCGGACCAGGGCATGGGCGAAGCACACGCCCGCCCCGTCCGGCGTCTCAACCAGCAGCCGCGCCTCGGTCGCCTGCTCCACGGCCGTCAGCAGCGTAGCCTCGTCAGTCTCGGCCACAGTCAGCCAGACCACAATCGGCACTGTCTGGCCGATCACCGCGGCGGCGGTCAGCGCATCGCGGGCCGCCTCGCCCAGCCGGTCCACCCGGCCGTCAATGACCTGGCGCAAGAGCGGCGGCACACCGATTGCGCCCAGGTTGTTCAACTCCCAGGTCTCGTCGCCCCGGCTGAGCACCCGCGCCTCCTCCAGCGTGCGGAGCAGTTCCCCGGCGAAGAAGGGATTGCCCTCCGCCCGGCCGGCCAGGTAGGTCACGAGCCGGGCCGCCTCGGTGGGCGGGAGCGTATAGCGGCCGGCGACCAGCGCGTGTAACCCCACTTCGTCCAGTGCGTGGAGGTCGAGGCGCTGGGCATGGGCTTCGCGCACCAGCAGAGGCAATAGAGCATAGAGCGGGTGCCGGCGCGTCAGCTCGTCACTGCGATAGGTGACCAGGAGCAGCATTGGCAGCGCGGCGAGGTCGCGCGCCAGGGAGCGCAGCAGGTCAAGCGAGGCGGGATCGGCCCAGTGTAGGTCATCGAGCAGCAGGATGAGGGGCTGGCGTTGCGCCAGCGCCGCCAGATAGTCGTGGACCTGCGTGAAGAGCGCCGCCTGGCTGCTGGCCCCGCCGCCGGTGAGGTCGGGCGGCGCAGGTTCGTCCTTGCCGCGCGACAAGCAGGCCAGCGCCTCACGCCAGGGGCCATAGGGCGGCGTTTCGGAGAGGTCGTAGCAGCGCCCCACCAGTACGCGCGCGCCCTGGTTAGTCGCCTCCTGGCAGAGCGTCTCCGCGAGCGCAGTCTTGCCGATGCCCGCCTCGCCGCTGATGAGGACGAGGCTGCCGTGGCCGGTGAGCGCGCGGGCGAGGGCGGCGCGCAAGGTCGCCTGCTCGCGCTCGCGACCCACGAGCGGTGGCGCGACAGGGTTGACCGGGCTTGACGACACTGGCGGATCGGCCATAGCGCACCTTACGTGCGAGCGGCAATGAGCACAGCGCCGATATGGTATCGCAGGATACGGCTGGCCTCAGTATAGCAGCGACGCCGGCCCGAACGCCCGTAACCGCTGTGGTATACTCCTCAGCGAGAGAGCGGTGGGCCGGTGCCGCAAGGCGACGCCCCCGCTCATATCCCGTTCTAAAGACCAGTTACCAGCGTACAGCAGCAATTCGGGAGTGTGCTGATGCGACGTGCGCTGCCAGGACAGGCAATGACCGCGTGATGGACCGGACCGCGCTCGTCTACACGCCGATTTATCTGACGCACGACACTGGCGACGCGCCCGAAAACGCGCGCCGATTACTCGCGATTATGTCCCACCTCGACCGTGAAGGGTTGCTCAACGACCGGCGCATCTTCGACCCGGAGCCGGCGTCGTTCGACGCGCTCGCCGCCGTCCACGACCCCGCGCTGATCGAGCAGGTGCTGACGGCGGCGGAATCGGGCGGGCGCTGGCTCGACCCCGATACCTATGTGTCGGCTGGGTCCTACGAAGCGGCGGTCTACGCCTCGGGCGGCGCGCTCGTCGCCGTGGACGCAGTGCTCACTGACGACCCGCGCCGGGTGTTCGTGATCGCTCGCCCGCCCGGCCACCACGCGACGCCCGACCGCGCGATGGGTTTCTGCCTCTTCAATCACCTGGCCGTCGCGGCGCAATACGCGCTGACCGGCCACGGCCTGGACCGCGTCGCGATCGTTGACTGGGACGTACATCACGGCAATGGCACGCAGGAGATCTTCTATCGCTCGGCGAATGTGCTGTACACGTCGGTGCATCAGTCACCACTCTATCCCGGCACGGGGCAGCGCGACGAGACCGGCGAGGGGCCGGGCGCGGGCACGACGCTGAATGTGCCGCTGCCGCCGGGCGGGGCCGACCAGCATTACCTGCGCGCCTTCGACGATCTCATCTTGCCCGCCGTGCGCGACTTCGCGCCCCAGCTCATCCTGGTGTCGGCGGGCTTCGACGCGCATCAGGACGACCCACTGGCGATGATGCGCCTGACCGAAGCCGGTTTCGCGGCGCTGGCGGCGCGGGTGCGCCAGGTGGCGGAGGACTGCTGTCGGGGCCGGCTGGTCTTGCTGTTGGAAGGTGGCTACCACGCCGAAGCGCTGGCCCGCTCGGTCGCCGCCACGCTACGGGCGCTGGACGGTGACGAGTCGGGCAGGAACGAGTCGGGCAGTCGGGCAGTCGGGCAGTCGGGCAGTGCGCTGGGTTAGCGCCGCACTCGCAGACAGGCACGGTGCTGACGAGAATCCACTGCCCGACTGCCCGACTACGAGGAGGTTCGCATGATCGCGGTGATTGATTATGGCGCGGGAAATCTCGGCAGTGTGGTCAACGCGCTGCGGCATCTCGGTATCGCCCACGTCGTCACCGACGATCCGGCGACGATCGCCGCTGCGTCCGGCGTGATCTTCCCAGGCGTCGGCGCGACGGCCGACACGATGAGCAATCTCCGCGCGCGGGGCATCGTCCCGGCGGTCGTGGCGGCGGCGCGCAGCGGGCGGCCTTTCCTGGGTATTTGTGTCGGGATGCAGGTGCTCTTCGGCGTCAGTTACGAAGGGGCGCCACACGACTGCCTCGGCGTCTATGGCGGCGCGGTGCGCCGCTTCCCCGATACCGCCGACCTGATCGTGCCGCACATGGGCTGGAACAACGTGCGCCGTCGCCAGGCCCATCCGCTCTTCGCCGGCATTCCGGACGGCGCGGAGTTCTATTTCGTCCACTCCTACTACGTCGCGCCGGACGACGACACGCTTGTGCTGGGCGAAACGGACTACGGCGTGACCTTCCCGGCGGCGATCGCGCAGGAGGCGTTGCTGGCAACGCAGTTTCACCCCGAAAAGAGCGGCCGGTGGGGTTTGCAGCTGCTACAGAACTTCGCTGGTATCGTGGCGGAGCAGGGCACGCCGCTGGTCGCCGCGCCGCTGGCGGTGCGTCCATGATCGTCATCCCCGCTATTGACCTGCGCGATGGGCGCTGCGTGCGGCTCTTGCAGGGCGATTATGACCGCGAGACGGTCTATGGCGACGACCCGGTGCGGATGGCGCGGCGCTGGCAGGATGCTGGCGCGGCGATGTTGCATGTGGTGGATCTCGATGGCGCGCGGGTGGGTCGCCCCGTGCAGGCGAGTATCGTCCAGGCGATCGCGGCGGCGCTGACGATCCCGGTGCAACTCGGCGGCGGCCTACGGACGCTGGACGACATCGCCGGCGCGTTCGCGGGCGGCGTGGCTCGCGTGGTGCTGGGCACGGCCGCGCTGGAGCATCGCGACCTGCTCATCGCCGCGCTGGCGCGCTGGGACGCCGAGCGCCTGGCGCTGGGCCTGGACGCGCGCGATGGACTGGTCGCGACGCGCGGCTGGCGGGAGACTACGGCAACGCGCGCGACCGACCTGGCGCGCGACCTCGCCGAGGTCGGTGTCCGGCGCCTGGTCTACACCGACATCGCGCGCGACGGCACGCTGCACGAGCCGAACTACGCGGCGCTGGCGGAGATCGCGGCCACGTCCGGCTGCGCCGTCATCGCCTCCGGCGGCGTCGCCCACCGTGAGCACCTGGCTCGCCTGGCCGCTATCCCGGGCGTCGAAGGCGCGATCGTCGGCCGGGCATTGTACACGGGCGATGTCGCGCTGGGACCGGGCGAATGGGAAGTGACGAATAACGAATGACGAATGACGAATGAGTATCGCGGCGCGACCGCTGCCGCATCGCCAGTCCTCGATTCGTCATTCGTCATTCGTCACTCGTCATTGGAGTTGGGCGATGCTGGACATTCGGGACAATCTGCGTGATGACGAGCGGCGCCAGCGCGACGAGGCGCGGCTGAACGCCTTGCAGGAGCAAGTCGAGGAACTGCGCTTGCTGCTGAAGGAGACGACCAGCCGCCAGGCGAAGGCCGACGAAAATCACCAGGCGGTGCTGGATAGCATCACCCAGCTGGACAGCAGGCTCGACGCCGTGCGCGCCGAGAGCCAGGGCTTCAACGGCGCGCGTCAGGTCGAAGCGGGCCGTTTGCGCGGCATCGTTGACGCGCTGGATCAACGCCTGGATACCGCCACCCATCCCATCCCCACGCTCCAGGCCCGGATCGCCGACCTGACCAGAGAAACGCGCGATAAGTTCCAGGAACTGGGCCAGGATCGCCCGCGTTTCGGTGAGTTACAGGCGCAGATTGACCGCCTACCGCCGCAGGTAGAGCGCGGCGTCGAGATCGCCCGCCAGGCCCGCGAGGAAATAGACGGCGTACGCCGCGAGATTGACGGGGTGCGCGCTGAGTGGCGCAAGGTGAACGACGCGATCGGGATCGTAGACCAGGACGCGCGCCGGCGCGCCAGCGACCTGAGCGTAAAACTCGACGATGTCAATGCGCGCGTTGATGCAGTGAAGGATGAGTTGCCGCCGCTGGACGTGCAAATTGACCGCGTGCGGCACGAATTGCACGAGGCGCTGCCGAAGTTCGACACGCTCACTGCCGCCGATACCGCGCTCAAAGAGGAGATTGACCGGCTAGGCACGCTGAGTTTTGATCGCCACGTTCAGGCGATGGGGAAGGCGGACGAGGCGCGCGAGCTGGTTGATGAACGGGTGCGGGTCGTCGAGCGGCTCAACGATACCCGTTTCAGCTCAACGATGGCGCGCTTCGCCGAGCTGGACGAAGCCGACCGCGCGCTCGGACACCGCATCACCCTGCTGGCCGTGCGGCTCGAAGAACTACGCGAGCAAGACACCGCCATCCGCATCGAGTTGCGCCGGTTGGAAGAACAGCGCGTGCGCCTGCGTCTCGAACAGGCGCAGCAAGAAGTCAGAGCGGTTCACACACGCCTGGCCGAACTCGGCCTCGGGCGCGGTGACGATGAGGAGAACAATGGGTAACCTGGCCCCCCCGGCTCCCCAATGCTGGGGGGAGTGGTTTGTTTCAGCACCGGGATTTGTAGATAAGCCCCGGCGTAGGGAGAGGTGCTCCCCCCAGCATTGGGGGGCCGGGGGGGCCACATGCTGACCCGCCGGATCATCCCCTGCCTTGATGTGACCGGTGGGCGCGTGGTGAAGGGCACGCAGTTCCTAAACCTGCGCGACGCGGGCGATCCGGTCGAACTGGCCGCCTACTACGACGCCGAGGGCGCGGACGAGCTGACCTTCTACGACATCACCGCGTCGAGCGATGGCCGCGCGACGATGATCGAGGTCGTGCGCCGCGCCGCCGAGCAGGTCTTTATCCCGCTGACGGTCGGTGGCGGCGTGCGAACGGTCGAGGACATGTATCACCTGCTGCGCGCGGGGGCCGACAAGGTTAGCATCAACACGGCGGCGGTCGCCAACCCGCAATTGATCGCCGACGGCGCGGTGCGATTCGGTTCGCAGTGCATCGTCCTCTCGATTGACGCGATGGCGCGGCCGGGCGGCGGCTGGGAGGTCTACACGCACGGCGGCCGGCGCGCGACCGGTCTCGACGCGGTCGAGTGGGCGCGGCGCGGTGTCGAACTCGGCGCGGGCGAAATTGTGCTGAACAGCATAGACGCCGACGGCACACAGGAGGGTTACGAACTGGGGCTGACGCACGCGGTCTCCCAGGCGGTACGTGTGCCGGTCGTCGCCTCGGGCGGTGCGGGCACGCTGGAGCATCTGCGGTCGGCGCTGGACGCAGGCGCGCACGCTGTGCTGGCGGCGTCCATCTTTCACTTCCGCACACACACGATCCGTGAGGCGAAAGCGTACCTGGCGGCGTGCGGTCTGCCAATGCGCGCTGTCGCTGGCGCGGAACCGGCCGGAGGCGCTGGTGTCGGGGGCTGACGCGGACCTGCCTGGCTGGGAGCGCCTGCTGGCGCGGCCACGCCGCCTGCATCGCCTGGCGACCGGCGCATTGTGGCTGGCGGCGCTGATCAGCGGCCTGGCCGCTTATGTCCGCGCCGCGCCCGGCGGCGCGGCGCCCGACGTGCTGCCACTCACCTATATCTTCACCTTCTTCGCCTGGGTGCTGGTGGCGTTCGCCGCCTGCGGCGAAGCCTACGTCGCGGGCCTCTCGGCGGGCCGCGACCGCGCCGGCCGCCGCAAACAGTACCTGATCATTCTGATCTTTGGCCTGGCGATCGCGCTGGTGCTCTGCGTGAGTCTCTCACTCCTGGCCGCCGCCGACCCCGCGCGCATCGGCCTGATCGGACGCATCGTCACGGCCATCGTCGCTGGTATGCTGCCGCTGGTCGCGGGCGTGGCGCTCACCGCCGGCCTGACGCTCCTCTGGGTCGAACGGGTGCGCCCTGTGCTGGAAGCACGGCTGGAAGCCCAGATTCGCAAGTATGAGCAGCGGAAGCCTGGCGACTGACGTCGCGGCTGAAGGCAGCGACTGCGAAACCGACCAAAGCTCACACGAACAGCGGCGCCAGGACCGTTAGCACTGCCGCCAGTGACCTGAACTGGTGTCAGGCACGGCCGCAATCGCCGGCCCATTTCACCAGCGCCGCGCCCACAACCAGCCACCCCGCGGATCCGAATCACGCCGTACTCTCTCCCCGTTGCGTCCGACTCACTTTGCCGCGCATCAGCGGTCTTGCCTATAATTGCCCCCTGGCTGACTACGTCGTACAGGCGAGGTGGAAGCAGATTGCGACAGGACAAGGCGGCGGTGAAACTGGCGGCGACGACAGGCGCGCGGACGGCTGTCGTCGCGGAGCCGGGGCAACCGGCCGTGGCGGCGGCGCAATCTGGTTTCTCCCGGCGCTGGCTGCCGCGTGTCGCGCCCTTCTGCGGCTACCTCCTCATTGCCCTGGTTTTCCTGATGCCGCTGCCGCTGCGCCTGACCAGCGCGGTCATTGGTGATAGCTCGGATATCTGGATTCACCTGTGGTGGATGTGGCAGGTCCGTGAATCGCTGCTCCACGGCCAGAACCCCTATTTTTCGTACCGGGTCTTCCACCCGACGGGGGCACCACTCTACCTGATGGGCCAGGACATGGTGACGGCGCTCCTGTCCATTCCCTTGCAAGGGCTGCTCGGCCTGGTGCTGACCTACAACCTGCTGACGATCGCTGCGGTCGCCTTCGGCGCGTGGGCGATGTATCTGCTCGCGCTCGACGTCACCGGCTCGCGACCCGGCGCGCTGGTCGCGGGCGCGCTCTTTGGCTTCGC
>DASUBC010000423.1:0-6620 GCA_035763465.1 Thermomicrobiales bacterium | reverse complement strand
GTCACCGTTGATCAGCATGGCGGCCTTGCCCTGGATGATCCAGTCCTGAACGTCGCCAGAGTCAACGGCGAGGTAATCGGAATTGACATAATCGAACATTTTCTTGAGCGTGTTGAGGGCGTCGGTGATTTTGGCGTCGGTCCAGGCGGTCTTGCCGTTCCAGAGGCCGCGATAGCCGTCCGCGCCGAGCGTGCCCATCAGCACCGTCTCGAAGATATGCGCGGTGTGGAAGGGCGCTTTTTCGCCGACGACCATCGCCGGGATGTTTTTGGCTTTCAGCGCCTCGGCGACCTTGAAGAAGTCGTCGAAGGTGGCCGGCGGCTGGAGGTTGTTCTGTGAGAAGATCGGTTTGCTGTACCAGAGCACGTTGGAGCGGTGGATATTGACCGGCACCGACCACGGCTTGCCATCGCGCGAAGCGATGTCCAGCAGGTCTTTCGGGAAGAGGTCGGTGAGTCCTTCGCTCTTGTAGAGGGCGTCGAGTGGTTCCATCTTGTCCGCGACGACCCAGGTGTCAATCAGTTCGTGGCCGAGGTGAACCTGGAAGGAGTCGGGCGGATCGCCGCCGAGCATCCGGGTCTTCATCGCGGCCTTGGCATTGCCGCCCGCGCCCGCGCCGCCGGAGATGGCGGCGTTGATAATCTCGACCGTCGGGTTGCTCTTCTTGTAGACTTCGTAGAGGGCGTTGAGCGCCTCGACTTCGCCGGCGCTGGTCCACCAGGAGAAGATTTCCAGTTTCCCGCCCTGCGCCGCCGCGCCCGCGCCGCCCCCGCTGCTGGAGGTGGCCGCCGCGCCGCCACCGCCGCCACTGGCGGCGGCTGGTTTGCTGGCCGGGGTTGCGGTGGCTGCCCCACCGCAGGCCGCGAGAAGTGCCATGCCTGCCGCGCCCACGCCGATTGTGGCGGTGTTCCGCAGCAACATGCGCCGGGTGAGCCTCTGGTCCGTCATGTCGTTCTCTCCCCTGTGCTGTCCGATTCGCAATGGACGGGCTGCGTCGAATGGGAAGATACGCTGGACGACAGTGGCCGGTATTCAGCACGGCGTCGTGCGCGGTCGCGCGCTGGTTGTACTGCTGTCCTTCCTCCAATCTGTTGGTGGTGTCCGCTTCGCCGCGGAGACCGCTTAGTCAAGCAGAGCCTACTCCAGCTCGAAGTGGTGCGCTAGCTAGGCTTTGGGCCGACCAGCGGTGGCGCTACCCCACCAGCGTAGACCCTTGTGTATGCTCCGTGTACGATCAATAGGGCCATTGTATGCTTGGTCTGATGTCATGTCAACGGGCTGCCAGGTGGCGAGCGATTGCCGCCGGGGCGTATGCCTGGTATGGCGCCGGGGCGGCTGGCTGCTTCCGCTCTCGTGGTTGCGGTCGCCGCCAGCGGACGAGGAGAAGGGACGATCGTGGACGCGAGCGTGGACACGCCAATGGCGCTGCTGCCGGGCGGCGCCTTCGCGATGGGCACACTGCCCGAGGCGCTTGATGGAGTGATGCGAGCGTATGGACTACGCCACCACGATCTCCTGACGCCGGAGACGCCGCGCCACAGCGTCACGCTCGCTCCGTTCTTCCTGGACGTCTATCTGGTCACCAACCGGCAGTTCAGCGCCTTTCTCCGGGCGCAGCCGCGGTGGTCCGCAGCGCGCATCCCGGCGCGCTACCACAACGGCGAGTATTTACATCATTGGCGGGGCGAGGACTATCCAGCGACGCTGGCGGACCATCCGGTCGTCAACATCAGCTGGTTCGCGGCGCTGGCGTATGCCCACTGGGCGGGCAAGCGCCTACCGACAGAGGCCGAATGGGAGTTCGCGGCGCGCGGCGGCCTGGCCGAGACGGAGTTTCCCTGGGGCGCCGGGCCGGCCGCGCCATACCGCGCGAACTATGCTGATGGCGGTCCAGGCGGCACGACCGCAGTTGGGACATATCCCCCGAACGGCTATGGCCTGTACGACCTGGCCGGCAATGTCTGGGAATACTGCCTTGATGAATGGCAGGCCGATTTCTACGCTGCCAGCCCGGCCGTCAATCCGGTCGCGGGAGGCAGCTGGTTGGTGGGAGACGAATTTCTCGCCGTCACGACCCGGCGCGTGATTCGCGGTGGCAGCTGGGCGGGCGCGCCAGTCAACCTGCGCGTGGCCTACCGCGACAGCCACCCGGCGGATGGCGCGGGGCCACACGTTGGCTTTCGCTGCACGCGTTCGGCGTGAGCACCGGCAGCAACCGCTGACCTGGCTGACCCAACGCCGCGCTGTACGTGGCGCTGGACCAGGGCGGGTGGTCGGACAGTAGACAGGTCGCTCGCATTCAGCGATAGTAAGCGCCGGTCAGCATTGGCTGATCAGCCACGCGGTGACGATCACTCGTCTGCCGCGTTATCTGGCTGCCCCGCCGCGAGCCACCCCATGGGAGGAGCGATGCCCAGAATTGTGAGTGACAGCGTTGATGTCTATCTCTTTCGGCGGGTCAGCGGCCGGGTGGAGTTCCTGGCGCTCTTACGCCGGCCGGAAGTCGCGCTGGGCAGCACCTGGAATACGCTCCACACTAAGATCGCGAGCGGTGAGAAAGCCTACGAAGCGGCGTTGCGCGAAATGCGGCAGACCCTCGGCATCGTGCCGAAGCACCTGTACAGCGCCGATCTGATCGGGCAGTTCTACGACCACTACAGCGACGCGATCAGCCTTTCACCCGTCTTCGCGGCGCTGGTCGAAGGGCCAGGGCCGGTAATCCTCTCACCCGATTACAGCGATTACGCCTGGTGCGATCTGGATGAGGCGGTCGCGCGCCTGCTCTCCAACGCGCAGCGGTGGGCGGTGCGGCATATCTATGACGCGATTGCCACGGCGGGCGCCGAGGCGGAGTTTTATCGCATTCAGTAGCGACGCGGATTGCCCGGCCGCAGCGATCGGTTTGTATGGAGCGTGGATACCGATGAGAAGTCCCCAGGAGTCTTATCAGCCTTTGCGGTCCGCGCAGGGATCGGCCGGGTGGAATGTCAAGGTAACGCTGGTTGGCGGGCCGACCGCGCTGGTCGAAGTCGGCGGCCTGCGCCTGCTGACCGATCCGACGTTCAGCGCGGCGGGGGTCCACGAGAGCGCGCCCGGCCGCCCGCTCACGAAGACCGAAGGCGCGGCCCTGAGCGCCGACGCCATCGGACCAGTGGACGTCGTGCTGCTCTCTCATGACCAGCATGCTGACAATCTCGACCCGGCGGGCCGGGAGGTCGTCGCCGCCACACCGCTCACGCTGACCACCGCGAGCGCCGCCGCGCGCCTGGGCGGTGCGGCGCGCGGCCTGGCCAGCTGGCAGCGTGTGGAACTGCCGCGCCCGGACGGCGGCACGCTCGCGGTGACCGCCGTGCCGGCGCTGCACGGACCGGAGGGGTGCGAGCCGATCACCGGCGAGGTGACGGGCTTTGTGCTCGCTGGAGCAGGACTGCCGACAATGTACATCAGCGGCGATAACGCCTCACTGGACGTTGTGCGCGCCATCGCCGCCCGTGTGCGCGAGGTTGATATCGCGCTCCTGTTTGCCGGCGCTGCCCGCACCTCCCTGTTCGGCGGCGCGGCGCTTACACTCACCGCCACAGACGCCGCGGAGGCCGCCCGTATCCTGAACGCGCGCCTGGTCGTGCCACTGCACCTGCGCGGCTGGGCGCACTTCAGCGAAGGCCCGGACGTGCTACGGCAGGCGTTCGCCGATGCCGGACTCACCGGCCGCTTGCGACTGATCGAGCCAGGCGAGACGACTGTGCTCTGAGATATTCAGATAATGTGGACAGTAAGCAGCAGGATGGCGGGTGCGCTAAGACGGCACGCCTATCCGCGCGCATTACCAGCGCGCACGAGAGCCTACGCTCGTGCGCGCTGGTAGGGTGGTTCAGCGCGACGTTCCGACCGGCACACGCTCGTCCAGCGGCAGGGGGCGCTGGTCGCCGTCGTGCAGTGTCGTGATGGCGGCCTGCATGAAGTCGCGGAAGAGCGGGTGTGGGCGCGTCGGGCGCGACTTGAATTCGGGGTGGAACTGCGTGCCGACAAACCAGGGATGATCGCGCAGTTCCATAATCTCGACCAGCCGGCCATCGGGTGACATCCCGCTGACGATCAGACCCACGTCGGCCAGTTGTTGCCGGTAGGTGTTATTGAACTCGAAGCGATGGCGGTGGCGCTCCTGCACCACCGGCTCGCCGTAGGCCGCCGCCGCGCGCGTGCCGGGCACCAGCCGGCAGGGATACAGGCCCAGGCGCATCGTGCCGCCCATATCGGCCAGATCGCGCTGATCGGGCATCAGGTCAATGATTGGATGCGGCGTGCGGGGGTCAATCTCGGTGCTGCTGGCGCGGTCCAGGCCGGCAAGGTGGCGCGCGATCTCAATCGCCGCCATCTGCATCCCGTAGCAGAGGCCGAGATAGGGGATGTTGTGCTCGCGCGCGTAGCGGGCGGCCAGAATCTTGCCTTCGATGCCGCGCGGCCCGAAGCCGCCCGCGACGACGATGCCATCTACGGCGTCGAAGGTACGCGCGACCTCCTCGGGCGATAGCGTCTCCAGTTCTTCTGAATTGACCCAGTGAATATCGGCGGCGACGCCGTGATAGAAGGCGGCGTGGTAGATGGACTCCGCCACGCTCATGTAGGCGTCGCGCAGCTCGATGTACTTGCCGACCAGCGCGATCGGCACCCGCCGCCCGCCCGCCTTGACCGTCGCCACCAGATCCTGCCAGTCGCGCAGGTCGGCCGGGCGGTCCTCTAAGCCGAGTTTCTCGCCCAGAATGCGGCCGAGGCCGGCTTCTTCCAACATCAGCGGGACTTCGTAGATCGTCTCGGCGGTCTGCATCGGGATGACGGCGCGCGGCTCGACGTCGCAGAAGAGGGCAATCTTGTCCTTGACTTCTTGCGGGATGGGGTGGTCGC
The DNA here is from genome assembly GCA_035763465.1 of Thermomicrobiales bacterium. GTDB lineage: Bacteria > Chloroflexota > Chloroflexia > Thermomicrobiales > CADCWN01 > DASUBC01. Next base: position 1,718 of record DASUBC010000423.1, on the reverse strand, counting down.
AGCGCACGACAATTGCGTCCGGCTGAATACCGATCGAGCGCAGCTCCTTGACGCTGTGCTGCGTCGGCTTCGTCTTCAACTCGGCGCCGTTGATCTGCGGCAAGAGCGTGAGGTGGATGTAGAGGACGTTGTCGTGCCCGGCGTCATGGCGAATCTGGCGGATCGCTTCGAGGAAGGGCAGGCTCTCGATGTCGCCGACCGTGCCGCCCACCTCGACGATCGTCACCTGGGCGTTGTGCTCGCGGCGCACCGCCGCGATCGTCGCCTTGATCTCGTTAGTGATGTGCGGAATGACCTGAATCGTGCCGCCCAGGTAGTCGCCCCGGCGCTCCTTGGTGATGACCGAAGAGTAAACCTGGCCGGTGGTCACGTTGGAGGAGCGGGAGACGTGCTCGTCGGTGAAGCGCTCGTAGTGCCCCAGGTCGAGGTCGGTCTCGGCGCCGTCGTCGGTGACGAAGACCTCGCCGTGCTGATAGGGGGACATCGTGCCGGGGTCAACGTTGAGATAGGGGTCGAGTTTCATAATCGCGACGCGGAAGCCCCGGCTCTTGAGCAGCCGGCCGAGCGACGCGGTCGTGATGCCCTTCCCGATCGAGGAGACGACGCCACCTGTGACAAAAATATACTTGGGCCGGCTGTGCTCCGCCGCCTGCTCGTGATCGCCAACGCCGTTCGTGCCCAGCATCGCCGCCTCCTCCATGTCCCATACCACCTGCTACTGACTGCCACCGGCCGCCATGGCGCGCTCCACCTTCCGTCCTATACTGTTAGGGTTCCAGCAGCACGACCTTGACCGTCTCGGACAGGTCGCTTTTGCGGACCGTCAATTTCTCCTGCGACGTCATGTTTTCCAGCCCGAGTTCTTTGCAGAACCGGCTGATGTCTTCTAGCCCCTGGTCGCCGTTCGCCGTGCGATAGTGCATGGGGATCACCATCGCCGGCTCGATCTGGCCGATGACCTCGTTGGCGCCCCCCGCGTCGAGCGCGTTGCCGCCGCCGACCGGGACGAGCAGGATGTCCACGTCGTTGAGCGCCTCGACCTGCGCTTCGGTCAGCGTATGGCCCAGGTCGCCCAGGTGGCAGATACGCAAGTCTTCCAGTTCCAGCAGGTAGACCGTGTTGAAGCCATGCGCCTTGCCCTGCTGCTTGTCGTGGAAGGTGCGAATCCCGCGAATGAAGACGTCGCTGACTTCGTATTCGCCCGGTCCGTCAATGAGAAAATAGCCCTCCTGCACCTGGCCGAGCGCATTGTGCCCAGGGTGCTGGTGGCTGATCGTCACGATGTCGGCCTTCTGCTTCGGCAGGCTATAACCGCGCACGCGCCCGACCGGGTCCATGAGGATCGTCGCCTCGCGTCCGCGCACCCGGAAGCAGCCGTGTCCAAACCACTTGATCTCCGCCATGTCGCCTCTTTGCTCTCCTGCTTCGCGCCGCTCCACACCAGCTGCCGGAACGGGGCAAAACAAAAGCGGTCCGTTCCAGACCGCGCTTCAGTATACCATACGTACGGGGCAGCAAGCGAGTCGGGCAGACGGGCAGTCGAGCAGTCGGGCAGTCGGTTCTCCTCAGCACTGAGCTTGTCTGCTGGCGCGGTGCTGATCAAACGCACAGCCCGACTGCCCGACAGCCCGTCTGCCCGACTCGCTTGCTGCCCCGTACGTATGGTATACTGAAGCGCGGTCTGGAACGGACCGCTTTTGTTTTGCCCCGTTCCGGCG
>DASUBC010000422.1:0-18827 GCA_035763465.1 Thermomicrobiales bacterium | reverse complement strand
GGCGCCGGCCCGGCCCCAGTAGGAGGTGCCTTCGTCGCAGCCGCCGTCCGGGTGGTAACCGTCCAGGAAAAGGTCAACACTCTCGATCGCGCGCAGCACTGTCTGCTCGCGCACGGCAGTGTCCGGCTCGATGAGCAGGTTCGTCGCCAGGACGTTCGAGTTGATCCACGGATTCCAGTTGTTCACCGGCCGATCGCCCTGCTTGCCGAACCACCACCAGTCGTCAATCGCCCGGTAGGGCTGCAAGACGCGCGCCTCGATCTCGCGCTCGATGCGGTCGGTGACGACAGGCAGCGTAGCGGCGATCTGCGCGCCGACCAGGTGGTGCGTCCAGGCGAGCAGCGCGCCAGTCTCGGCGGCGAAGAGGTCTACCACCGGGTAGGCGGTGTCGGGCAGGCCCGCGCTGGGATAGCGGCTGTTCGGTGACTGCACCCCGAAGCGCGGACTAAAACTGTGGGCCGAGACGCCCCAGAAACTCTCCTCGCAGAGCGCCCAGATACCGTTGATGATGTCGTCGAGGAAGCGCCCCTGGCCTTCGATGCGCTCGCCCAGCACCAGTTCGCAAAGTGCGTAGCGGCGTTCGAAGTGGTGTGCCTCATAGCGGCTGCGATTGCCGTCGCGTACGAAGTCGAGGAAGCGGGTCGCCGGGAGTTCCGGCCAGGCCATGCCTAGCCGCTGCTCGGCGCGAGCCAGCATACGCGCCCTGGTCGCCGCCGGAATCTTCTCCCAACCCGTCCTACCGTATGGCTGCCATTGCTCGCGCGGCAGCAGCGCCGTGTGGACGCGCTCCGGCGTGAAGCGCGCAGCCAAGAGTCCTTGCCGGGTCGCCGGCGTCGCGGTCATGAAAACGTCTCCTTTCGGTGAGTCGCGGGTTGCAGGTTCCAAATTGCAAGTTGCGGGTTTGGGGCCTGGCGGGATGGGCACGGGATTTCAATCCCGTGCTGGGCAGGCTGCGCCTGGCCGAAATCCGCGCGGCGGATTGTGATCCACCGGCGCAGGTAATGATACCGGTACCTCCAGCCGCCAGTCTGCGGTGTAGACTTCGTACACGGCTCTGCCGTGCCCAGGCCCGGATTTCAATCCGGGGCCACATCCAGGAAGCCACCGCCTCTCATCAATCCGGGGCCACCATCCGCTAGGCCGCCCGCTTATGCCTCAGAAAACCTGCAACCTGGAATCTGTCAACCTGCAACCCGACTTCGCTACAAATTGTCATGCAGGAAGCGCACCTTCTCGACCTGCTGGAACACGCCGCCGCCCTCATGGTTGTTGTAACTCCAGACGCGGATGTCTTTCGGGCCGTTGAAGTAGTTGTAGGCGGCGAAGACAGTGGACGGTGGGCAGGTCTGGTCCATCAGCGCGACCGAGAAGAGCGCCTTGCTGGTAGCCCGCGCCGCGAAGTTCACGCCATCGAAGTAGGCCAGTGTCGCGAAGACCTGGCCGACCTTGTCGCGGTGGGCGACGCAGTAGCGCGTGATTTCCACGTAGGGATTCGTATCCACCAGTTCGGTCGCGCGGCGATAGTGGCAGAGGAAGGGCACATCGGGCATCGCCACCTGCACGTCGGGCACGAGACCACTGACGGCCAGCGTGATGCCGCCGCCCTGGCTGCCGCCGCTGATGGCGATGCGGCTGGCGTCCACAGAGGGATGCTCGCGCGCCACGCGCACCGCGCGCGCCGCATCGGTGAAGACGCGGCGATAGTAGTAGGTATCGGGATTGAGGATGCCGCGCGTCATGAAGCCAGGGTAGTGCGGATTCGATCCATCTGGCTCCGGGTCGGGCGTGTCGCCGTGGAGCGAGCTGCTGCCCTGGCCGCGTGTGTCCATCACCAGGTGCGCGTAGCCCGCGCTGCTCCAGAGCAGCCAGCTGAGCGGAAAACTGCGCCCGCCACCGTACCCGATGTACTCCACGACGCACGGCAGCGGCCCCGACCGCTGGCGCGGCAGCAACAGCCAGCCTTTTACCGCCTGCCCACCGTAGCCGTTGAAGGTGACATCGAAGGTCTCGACGGTTCGCAGGCCGTAGTCAACCGGCTCGAACGTCGCCGCGAGCGGATGCTGGTCGGCCTCCGCCAGCGTTCGCTGCCAGAAGGCATCGAAGTCGGCCGGTTCCTCCCGCTGCGGCTGGTAGGTCCGTAACTGTTCCAGCGGCAGATCGAATAAGGCCATGGCGCTCACTCCGTTCGCGTGGGGATAGAGAGTTAGCATGTAGGGGATAGGGGATAAGGGATAGTGCTCATCATGGGTGCCACACTTGTTCACGGGCACGGTGCTGAAGCGAATCTCTATCCCCTATCGTCTACCTCTATCCCCTTCGTCCCTACCGCACTGCCAGCGGCAGCGTCACTTCCTTGCCAGTGCGGGCGGATTCGTAGATGCCGAGGATAACTTCGAGCGGCTTGCGCGCTTCGGCGGCGTTCAGCGCTGGCTCGCGGTCGTGCTCGATCGCGTCGAGCAGGTCGGCGATCTGCTTGGCGTGGCCGGAGGCTTGTAGGGCGGCGGGATCGGACGCGGTGCTGGGCTTCTTCTCTTCCTCCTCACTGGCGCCGCTCTTCAACTTCGCGCCGTACGCGCCGACTTCGCCCTTCTCGTCCTTGAACTCCCAGACCTTCATCTTGCCGGATTCGAGAATGGCGGTGCCTTCGGTGCCGCTGATTTCCAGCCGCTCCGGCAGGCCGGGGTAGACGGCGGTGCTGCCCTGGATGATGCCGATCGCGCCGCTGGCGAAGCGCAGGATCGCCAGAGCGAGGTCTTCGACTTCGATCGTGTGCGCGGCGGTGGCGGTCTTGGCGGTAATCGTCTCGACCGGCCCCATCGCCCACTGCAAGAGGTCCACGTAGTGGACGCCCTGGTTCATCAGCGCGCCGCCGCCGTCGAGCGCCCAGGTGCCGCGCCAGTCCCCGCTGTCGTAGTAGCCCTGCGAGCGATACCACTTGATGATCGCGTCGCCGAGGATGATCTTGCCGAAGCGCCCGCTATCAATGGCCTCGCGGATGCGCTGCATGTTGGGGCCGAAGCGGTGCTGCGAGATGACCGCGATCTTGACGTGGTTGCGCTTGCCCGCCTCGATCAGCCGGTCGGCGTTGGCCAGGGTGATGTCAATCGGCTTCTCGACGACGACATGCTTGCCGGCGTTGGCCGCCTGCACGCCGACCTCTGCGTGCAGGCCGCTGGGCACACAGACATTGACGACGTCAATATCGGGCCGCGCCAGCACTTCAGCGAGATTAGTGAAGGCCGGGACGCCGAACTCCGCCGCGCGTTTCTCTGCCGCCGCCGGCACGACGTCTACCACCGCGCGCAATTCCGCGTTGGGTACCGCTTCGATCGCTTTGGCGTGGGTCGGTGCGATCACGCCCGCGCCGACAATCGCGAAACCGTAGGTCTTGTCTGCCATGGTCCTGCTCCCCCTTCCGAACGATTCCCTCACCCCTGGCTCGCTACCGCTCGCCGGTCCCCTCGCCCGTGGCGACGGGCGAGGGGATGCGAGCGGAGCGAGCGGGGGTGAGGGCCATTAGCCAGCGGCCTGGGCCGCTTCGCTGATCCATTTCCGCAGCAGTTCTGCGTGCTGCGGGAAGGCCACTTCGGGTTCCTCGATGTGCGGATGCCACTTCTTCTCCCACTCGACCGCGACCCAGCCGGTATAGCCGCGCCGGACGAGCGTCTTGAGGCTGTCTTCGACCGGCACCTCGCCCTTGCCGAGCAGAAGCAGATCCCAGCCGGTGCGCGCCGCCGGGTTGGGCCGCGCATCCTTGACATGAAAGTGCAGAATGCGGTCACCGAGCGCGTCAATCACCTGATCGGGTTGCTCGCCCATGCGGTAGGGATGGTGACAATCCCACAGCGCGCCAAAGGCATGGTTCGGCACGCGCCGCAGCACTTCGGCCACCGGCTTGTAACTCGCCATCGAGTCGTGCGTTTCCAGTACGATCGCGACGCCGAGCCGTGCGGCGTCGCCGGTCACGCTGTTGAGCAGGTCGGCGGTCGCGTTGTAGACCTGGCCGTCCGACCAGCCTTCGGGCCAGGGGCCGGCGAAGACGCGCATCATCGGCGCTTCCAATTCGCTCGCCAGTTGCAGGAAGGTGCGAATGTCGCTCGCGACTTGCGGCTGGTCCTTGCCGGTGGCGACGCGGATAGAACTGTCCAGGCAGCAGATCGGCACGTTCGCCGACTTGAACGCATTCTTGACGCGCTGGCGTTCGCTCTGTGGTAGTGTCGGTTCAATCACCTCGCCATCGAGCAGGCGTAACTCGACGCCGTCATACCCATAGCGCCGGACACCATCGAGCACCTGTTCCAGCGACCAGCCGGGACAGCCGAGTGTACTGAAGGCCAGTTTGTTCATTGTCCCTCCTCAGATGATAGATGAGAGATGTCAGGGGCTACGATCCTGGGGATGGGCAGTGGGCAGGTAACGGCGCTGCGCCACCCCTGGCATCGAACATCTGACCTCTAGCCTCTCGTAATTACCAGCCGGCCGAGCGGGCGGCGTCGCGCACGGCGGCCATGGCCGGGCCGATCTGGGCTGTGAAGTCGTCCCAGCGGCACTCGATGGAGCACTTGCCCTGGTAGTTGTTCGCGCGCAGTTTCTGGAAGAACTCGGCGATCGGATACGTGCCGGTACCGGGCGCGGCGCGGCCACTGTCGGCGACGTGCGTGTGGACGATCAGGTCGGCGTACTCGTCAATCGCGGAGAGCGGCTCGTTCTCCTCCATCATGTGGTAGAGGTCGGCCAGCAGCAGAAAGTTGGGTATCTGACGCTGGCGCAGGAACGCGCCGCTCTCGCGCACGTCATTGAAGACGTTGGTCTCGCCCCGGCGCAGCGGTTCGAGCGCCATCGTGATCCCCTGCTCGTGCGCGAGCACGCCAGTTAGGGTCATGAAATCGGCCAGCTGGTCGAGCGCCGCGTCGCGGCTGAAACCGTCCGGAATGGCGCGCGAGCGCCCACTGCCGAAGACGACGACCGCGCCTGGTCCGCTCAACTGGTGAATGCGCGCGAAGGCCGTCCGCAGGTAGGTTTCCTGTTTGCTTCGGTCGGTGGCAGGGCCGGTGACTTTCAAGTCACCCGGCAGCAGCACGCTGTACGCGCGCGGTCGCGGCCCCCAGCTGGCCGCGTCGGCGCGCAGGCGCGCAAACGCGGCGTCATCGCCACCCATGACCGTCGAGGCGACGGTCAGTTCGGCGTAGTCACCGCCCGCGCCGGCCAGCGCGGCGACGCGGTCCGGTGTAACACAACAGCCCAATTGCATCGTAGGCATCCTCCCCTTCCGCCAGTCAAATCCTGACGTGTACCTTATAACATGAAGTTTGGCGGGGCGAAATGTGAAGCGGCTGGTGATAGACAGTGGACGGGGGAGGTGGCGCTATCATCGCCCCGGCGCCAGCTTCTGCTACGATACCGCCGCGCATAGGTGGTACGCGCGTATTGACTGTAGGGAGGGGAGGGACTTGTGGGGCAGGCTGCTTCGATACCGGGCGCGGCGGGCACCGGTATTCGCTTCGCCATCGGCACCGCGATCTTTGGCAACCTGAAGCCTGGCGATGTTGCGCTGACCGCGCAACTCGGCTTTCCCGGCATCGAGCCGTATCGCGGCTGGACGATGGACTATGTGGACCGGCCGCACGAGCTGAAGGCGATCCTCGACCAGTACGAGGTTGCGATGGTGACTTGCTCGAACGGTGGGCCGAACCAATCAACCGATTTCATTGACCCAGCCGCGCGCCAGCAGACGATTGATGACCATGTGGCGTTCGCGCGCGACTTCCTGACAGTTTTCGATTGCCGGCACTTCAAGATCAATATGGGGCGCCGGCCAGAGAACGGTACGAGCGAGGCCGACCTACAGGCGATCGCGTCTACGCTCAACGAACTGGGCCGGCGCACCGCCGCCCTCGGCATTCGCCTGGCGCCGCACCCACACATCTGGGGGCCAATCGAGCGCCCACACGAAGTGGAGCGCCTGCTTGAACTGACCGATCCGGAGTATGTGTCGCTGACGCTGGACACCGCGCACATCAATCTCGGCGGCGGCGATCCGGTCGCGCTGCTCGATAAGCACTATGACCGCGTCGTCGCGATCCACTGGAAGGACACCAAGGCGTCTTATCACGGCTACACCGGTCCGACGCCGACGCAGGCGATGCACCAGCAGGAGATTCTGTACAAAGACCTCGGCGCTGGTGGCGTAGACCTGCTAGCGACCTGGCACATCCTGCGCGAGCGCGGCTACCAGGGCTGGATCACACTTGACCTCGACCCGCCCCGCGCCAATGAGGGCGAAGGCTCGGTCGAGGACAAGCTGCGGATCAACCGGCGATTTATCGAGGGATTGGGGGATAGAGGATAGTGGCTCATCCCAAGCGTCATGCCCATCTACGAGCACGGTGTCGTCGTGAACTCCTATCCCCTATCGTCTATCCCCTATCCCCTAATCCCAGCAGCGCCTGAGCGAGCGCGCGCGGTTGCGAGAACATCGGCCAGTGGCCTGATTTGAGCTCAATGAAGCGCCAGCCTGGGGTGTGTTGCATCCAGGCGAGGTACTCAGGGAGTCTGTCGTAGCCGACGCTGCACCAGATGTAGGTGCGTGGCACTGTTTGGGCGGCAGGGTTGGTGAGCTGGACGGGCTGGCTGAGGGTTTTCAGCGGCTGCCCGGTTGCTTTGTCCTTGAATGAACGCAGGTCGTCCGGCGCGATGTCGCCGGCGGTCGGGTCGAGATCGGCGGCGAAGGGCCAGCGCCAGCCGTCGCCACGCTCGCGCGCCGCTTGCTCGATTTCGGCGCGCCCTGCCGCCGTGCCGAAGTCGAAGAACGATTGCCCATCATTCGGCACGATCGCGTCGAGGTAGACCAGCTGGCTGAGGCGGTCGGGCACGCGATCCGCGACGCCGGTGACGACCATGCCGCTGTAGCTGTGCCCGAGCAGCACGATGTCACGCAGATCTTCGTAGACCAGCACGTTGACGATGTCCTGAATGTGGGTGTCCAGGTCGGTCTCGGGTGAGCCGAGATGGACGCGCTCGCCGAGGCCGGTGAGGGTTGGCGTATAGACCTCGTGGCCGGCCGCGCGGAGCAGCGGTGTCACGCGCTGCCAGCACCAGCCGCCGAGCCAGGCACCCGGCACGAGAACGTAGGTTGCCATAGTTTCTCCTTTCACTTACCGCACCGTCAATCGAACGGTAGTTCTATTATGTCACTAAACTAGGGCGATATTGATCCTGATTCAGCGGCGATATTGGTACACCTGCCGTGGCCTGGTGGGCGGTGACCGCCATGGCGCTGGATACTGCTGGCTGGCATAGTTGGCGCAACCGGCGCGCGGTGCGGTACTATCGCAACGATTGTGGCTGGCGGTGGCGCTCAGATAACCACCGCTGTGCGTACGAGGAGTAATGGCCCGCGCGACTGCACCCGACCGATCGTCGTCCGCTGTCGAGCCGCCGACGCCGCGCCGCCGGCCGTTGCTGGCGGCGCTTTTCGTCGCGCTGCGCCCGCAGCAATGCGTGAGCAAGAATGCGCTCGTCTTCGGCGCGCTCGCGTTCGCGCGCCGTCTCACCGATCCCCAGGCCGTGCTGGAGGCGACCATCGCTTTCGTGCTCTTCTGCGCGGCGAGCGGGGCGGTCTACCTGATCAACGATATCATGGACGTGGAGCAAGACCGCCTGCACCCGCGCAAGCGGTTCCGGCCGATCGCGGCGAGCGAATTACCCGTGCCGTTCGCCTGGGCCACGGTCGCAGTACTGCTGATAGCGACCTTGATCGTCGCGGTGGTGCTGCGCCCGACGCTCGCCGCGATTATCGCCATCTACGTCGCAGTGCAGGTGGCGTACTCGCTGGGCCTGAAACACCAGGTAATTCTCGATGTGTTCATCATCGCCGCCGGCTTCGTGCTACGCGCGGTCGCTGGTGCGGTCGCCATCGCGGTGCCGATTTCGCCCTGGCTCTACGTGCTGATCGGGCTGGGGGCGCTCTTCCTCGGCTTCGGCAAGCGCCGCGCGGAGATTGTGCTGCTCAACGAAACCGCCGGTCAGCACCGCCGCGTGCTGGCAGAATATTCGGCCTCGCTGCTGGAAGAATTGATCGCCATCGTCACGGCGACAACCGTGATGGCCTATTCACTCTACACCTTCTCGGCGGAGAATCTGCCCAAAAACCACGGGATGATGGCGACGATCCCGTTCGTCATGTATGGCCTGTTCCGCTATCTCTACCTGGTCTACCGTAAGGATGAAGGTGGCAGCCCCGATCAACTGCTCTTCACCGACCGGCCGCTCTTGATCTGCATCGTGCTGTGGGCGCTCACCGCAGTCGCAATTTTGTATGTGCCCTGGTGATAGTCGGGCAGACGGGCAGTCGAGCAGTCGGGCAGTTGGTTCAGACAAACTCAGTGCCTGGTTACCAGCACAGTGTTAATGCAGCATACTGTCAGACCGTTCGCCTCGCTAATGCTACAATCTGTGCGTAGACATGTGATCTGTAGACGTGTGACCTGCGGCTGGATGGTAATGAAGATAACGCTGCGCTACTTTGCGCTCTGGCGAGAAGAACTGGGCCGTGACGAGGAGACGCGCGAGGTCGCGCCGGGCACGACGGCCGGCGCGCTCGCGGATGTTGTGGCGGCGGAGCGGCCGCGCCTGGTTGGGTTGCGCCGCGCGACGCTGCTGATGGTCAACCAGGAGTACGTGCCGGCCAGCACGCCGCTTCAGGATGGGGACGAGGTTGCGGTGATTCCTCCAGTCAGCGGCGGCAGTGGCGCGGAAGAGATGCCTGGTGAGCGCCGCTGGCTATTCAAGGTTGTCACGACGCCGCTCGACCTGAACGAGGTGGTGGCGGCGGTGGCCGACCCGGCCTGTGGGGCGATCGTCTCGTTCACCGGCACGGTGCGCGATCACTCGCTGGGGAAGGCGGTGACCGCGCTCGATTACGAAGCCTACCCGGCGGCGGCGGAGAAGATGATGGCCCAGATCGGCGCGGAGATCGCCGACCGCTGGGGCATCACGCGCGTCGCCGTGATTCACCGCACCGGCCACCTGACGGCGGGCGAAGCCAGCGTCGTCATGGCAGTCGCCGCGCCGCACCGCCAGGGCGCGTTCGAGGCGTGTGCGTACCTGATCGATCGCCTCAAGCAGATCGTGCCGATCTGGAAGAAAGAAGCGTATAGCGATGGCGCGGTCTGGGTTGGCAGCGAGGCGGACTATCCGCGCGGCCAGTAACGCGGCGCCGTGAGCACCGTGGCACGCAACTTGCTGCCAGTGATTGTGGAACGGTCGCCAGGAGGGTCGCCTTTGACGAATAGTTCGGCGAAGCGCGAATCCATCGTACAGGGCCAAGGAGGGTAGGTACTCGCCTTGACGGTACGTGACCCACGTTGAACCGCAACCTGTCTAGCCAGCGAGCCGGCGACGGCTGCTTGAGCAACAACTCGTAAGCGGGTAGTTGCTTATCGCCACGAGAGCGGATCGTGCCGCTGACCGGTAAGCGACAACGCAACCAATCCTAAATCCCTAACATACGGACATGACGACCGTTCTCGGTAGCGGGGGAGCCGCAAGGTTCTCCCGCTACCGTGCGTCTGAGTTGGTAGACGGTAGACGGTAGACGGTAGTCCCTCGCCAGAAGGTAGCGCCAGTAGAAGCGCCAGTAGATCGGTACGGCGCTGGGGATGAGCAACTACCGTCTATCGTCTACCGTCTACTACGGACGCAGAGCCGGGTATACTATTGAGTAGGGGCCGTGGGTACGCGCGTGCCACGTTGTCGCCACACTGGATGGAAGCAGGAGTCATGGTCGTCTTTCCGCTCCTCGCGGGGTTGATCAGTCTGGTCTGCACCGGGGTTGCCGGCTGGCGTTACTGGCGGCGGCGGCGCCCGCACGAACTGGCCTGGAGCATCGCCTTCGCGCTCTTCGCGCTGGCCGCGCTGGCCGAAGTCGCGGGCGATTTCTTCGGCTGGTCGGCCTGGCTGGCGCGGATCTATTTCGTCTCCGGCGCAATCCTGACCGTCGGATTTCTTGGCATCGGCTCGCTCTATCTGCTCGTCAACCGCTGGATGACCCGCTGGGGGCCGGGTCTGATGCTGGGTATCAGCGCCCTGAGCGTCGCGCTGGTTATCAATACGCCGGTTGACGCCAGCAAGCTCCCGCAGGGATGGGACGCCCTTCAGCGCCAGGGGACCGCGACCGAGGTCTGGACGATCGTCGTCAACGCGGTCGGGTCGCTGATCGTCATCGGCGGCGCGCTCTACTCCGTCTGGGCCGGCTGGCGGCGCGGGATGCCGCGTCACCGTGCGATGGGGCTGGTGTTGATCGCGGTGGGGACGCTGCTTGTGGCGAGTGGCGCGTCATTCTATAAACTCCTGGGTAATCATGCTTATCTCTACGTGCCGATGGCGCCCGGCGTGGCGATTATTCTGGCCGGCTACCTGCTGACGAACCGCGCGGGTCGGGGGGCGCCGTCCATGCCGGCGCCCGTCGCCGCGCCCGTGGTGACAGCGCCAGCGAACGCAGGCTCGCCTGTGGCGCAGACCGCGAATGTCGCCGCCGTCGCCGCGCCTGCGGTGACAGCGCCGTCGAATGGCGCGGCGACAGCACCGGCGACCCGGTCAACTCCGGCACGCCGCCCGCGTCGCGTCGCGCCGCGTGACCTCACGGTGCGCTTGCTTAATGCGGACGATGCGCCGCTGGTGCGCGCGTTGCTCGGTTGTGGCGTTGCCGCGTCACCGCTGGCCGCCGGGGCGCGCTATCTGCCGGACGCCGCGCTTGAAGCGGCGCTGCTGGAGGATGTCTGGTTTGGCGCGTTGCGAGATGGCGCGCTGCTGGGGCTGGCGCGGGCGCAGCCGGGCGCGCAGCCGGCCACCCGCCACACCGCCCACCTGGATCTCTTCGCCGTGCGCCCCGACGCTGTCGGCCAGGGGATCGGTGCGGCGCTGCTCGATGCGGTGCTCGCCTGGACTGACGACCATCTTGGTCTGGTGCGGCTCGATCTGTGGCTTTGCGCCGGCGATGATCGCGTCTGCCAATTCTTTACGCGGGCCGGCTTCGCGCCGGAAGGGACACTGCGTGCGGCGCTCTTTCAGGAGGGCCAGCATCGCGCTGTGACCTTGCTGGCGCGCGTGCGTGAGCCGGGCGCCGATTGATGGCGTCCGCGTTGCCGTGGCATGCGCCCGGCTGGCTGCCCGCCATCAGCGCGTGGCTGGAAGATGAACTGCGCCGGCAGGGCCGCGCACCGTGTGGGCCGGTGACGCTGGTGCAGGCGCGACCGTGGTCGGCGGTGCTGCGTATGCCGACGAGCTCGGGCGACTGCTACGGCAAGGCGGTCGCGCCCGCGCTGGCGCACGAAGTGGCGCTGACGGCGGCGCTGGCAGTGTGGCGGTCCGCTGATGTGCCGCAGGTGCTGGCGGCCGACCAGTCGCGCGGCTGGTTGCTGCTGGCCGACGCGGGCGTACAACTGCGCGGCCTGCTCCAGGCGCCGTCCGATATCCAGCACTGGCTGGCGGTGCTGCCGCGCTACGCCGAACTGCAACGCGACCTGGCAGCGCGCCGTGCCGAGCTCCTGTCGCTGGGCGCGTTTGACCGCCGCCTGGCGACGCTGCCGGCGCAGTATAGCGCGCTGCTGGCTGATACCGCGATGCTGCGCCTCGACGAACCTGATGGCCTGACCACGGCAGAGCACAGGCAACTCGTAGACCTCGGGCCGCGTATCGCCGGCTGGTGTGCCGAACTCGCGGCGTATGGCCTGCCTGAAACGCTGCACCACGACGACTTTCACGACGGCAACATCTTCGTGCGCGCCGGCCGGTATGTCTTCGCGGACTGGGGCGAAAGTTGTGTGGCGCATCCGTTCTTCACGCTCGTCGTCACGCTCCGCAGCGTGGCCTACCGCCTGGGCCTGGCGGCTGCTGACCCGGCGCTGGCGCGGCTGCGCGACGCCTATCTCGAACCCTGGACACATAACGCCTCCCGCGCCGACCTCCTGGCCGCCAGCGCGCTGGCGCAGCGCCTGGGCATGATTTGCCGCGCGCTGACCTGGCGGCAGGTGCTGGCCGCCGTGCCGCCCGCCGACCGCGCCGCGCACGCCGACGCCGTGCCGGGCTGGCTGGGCGAATTTCTCGCCGCAGTCGCCTGACGCGGGAACTTTTTCCGCTCCCCAACGTTGTCCTAGCTGCTCCACGCGACGCGGGACGGGCGTGGTCTGTCCCTTGCGTGGTACCATCCCCGGCATGTGGCGATGTGGCCGCTGGTGGACTTGATAGGAGAACGGATGGCTACGACTCGTGACCAGGAGCGCCGGACGGCAGTGCGGCGGGCGCAGGATGCGCTGGGCGGGCTGCTAACCCCGGAAATCCTCCGGTTCGTGCGCTTCTGTATCGTTGGCGGCAGCGGTGTCCTGATCAACATGGGCGCGCTCTGGCTGCTCCACGTCAGGCTCGGGTTCAATCTCGGCCGCTCGTCAGTCATCGCCATTTCGCTGGCGATTCTCAGCAACTTCCTCTGGAACAACTTCTGGACCTTTCAGACTCAGGGCATCCAGGCGCACCGTTTGACGAAGTTCATTATCATCTCGCTCGTCGGGATGGCGATCAACATCGCCGTGCTGCACTTTCTGGTTGCGCTCGGTGCGCAGCTCATGCCGCGTGTCAGTTCTGAGCGCTTCGTCATGCCCGCCAACCTGATCGGCATCATCGCCGCGACCGGTTGGAACTTCTTCGCCAACACGCGCTGGACGTGGGGAAGTGACGAGAGATAAGGAAGTACGAAGTACGAGGTACGCCGTTATCGGCGGTGAGGCAGTCTGTCAACACCGTGCTTGATCTGGCGTCCTTCGTACTTCGTAGTTCGTACTTTCCCACCTGCCGCTACCATAAGAGGGAACTATGGTCGCCGTCTCCATCATGATCGAGGGGCAGCAGGGGCTGACCTGGCCGCGCTGGCAGCGCATCTGCGCCACAGTTGAGGAGAGCGGATTCGCGGGTCTCTTCCGCTCCGACCACTTCACCAACGGCGCGCCGCCTGACCAGGATGCGCTCGAACCGATCGTCTCGCTGGCGTATCTGGCAGGCAATACCAGGCGCATTCACTTCGGCCCGCTCGTCGCGCCGGTGTCGTTCCGCGATCCGATCATGCTGGCGCGGCAGGCGATCGCGATTGACGACCTCAGCGGCGGGCGGATGTTCCTGGGGCTTGGCGCGGGCTGGCAGGAGCGTGAGCATACCAACTTCGGCTATACCCTCGGCGATATACCGACGCGCTTCGCGCGTTTCGCGGAGGCTCTCGAAGTGATCACCCGCCTGCTGCGCGCCGAGGGGCCGGTTGATTTCACCGGCCGGGTCTATCATCTGCACGAGGCGCAATTGCTGCCCCGCCCCCAGCGTGCCGGTGGCCCGCCGATACTGGTGGGCGGTAGCGGCCCGCGCCGCACGCTGCCACTCGTCGCGCGCTACGCCGATGTCTGGAACAGTTCTGGTCTCAAACCAGACGAGTTTCGAGAACGCTCGGCGCGCCTGGACGATCTGGTGCGGCAGGCCGGCCGGCAGCCGGAAGCTGTGCGCCGGACGATGATGCGGCCGGTCTTTTTCGGCCGGACGCTGGCCGAGGCGAGCGAGCGCCTGCGTGGCCGCCGCCTGCGCCCTGACCTCGTCGGCCGACCGCTGACCCAGGCTGCCGAAACGCTCTACCGCGAAGAAGCGATGCTCATCGGCACACCGGAGATGCTCGCCGAGCAGATTGCACGCTACGGCCAGGCCGGCGTCGAAGAACTCATGCTGCAATGGTTCGACCTGGACGACCTGGACGGCATCCGCGCTTTCGGCGCGGTGGCGCGTGGCGTGTGACGAGCGGGGCTGAGCGGCGAACATGGCGCCGCTGAGGTGGCTCTGGGGCTGAAGCCCCAGGCTAGGGGCGGCTGCGCCGCCACGAAGCCCGCCTGCGCGGGCTATCCTTATACCCCAGGAGTGGTGGTTGTCCCCAACCTGGTGCCGCTCCAGGCCGGCGTAGGCCGGCCTTTGTGGCGCCGCCCCTAGCCCGGGGCTTCAGCCCCAGGGCCACCTCAGCGGCGCCGCGCTCGCCCACCAACCCCATTCCTGGTCAGCCAGCCCAACGCGCGTTACCATACCGCCATGCGAACGTTCTAGACAACAGAACGTAGCTGCGACAGGAATGGGGGTGTGGACGCATGGTGTGGTGGCGCTTGCTGGCGACGATGGGGGTGGTGGTAACGTTGGCGCGGCTGGGCGTGCCCCGGCCGGCTGGCGCGGCTGACCAAACGCTCGCCTCGTTCGCCCAGCAGGTGCGCGGGCTGGTCAGCCAGTATGCCGATCAGGGCCTGACGCACGTCGGCATTGTGATCGCCGACAGCGACCACGGCAACGCCGTCAGCATCAACGCAGATGAGACTTTCCCGGCGGCCAGCCTCTATAAACTGTTCGTGCTCTGGGAAGTGCAGCGGTCTATCGAGGCGGGACTGCTCACGGACGATACGATGATTACCCTCACCGAGCAGACCGACGATGCGGAAGATGACACTGAGCCGCTTGGGCAAATCGGCGATCAGTTCTCGGTCGCCCAGCTGCGCGACCTGATGATTACGGAGAGCAACAATACGGCGTCCTGGATGCTCGCCTACACCATTGGGTGGGATCAAATTGACGCTAACCTGCGCGAGCACGGCTATGCTATCTCGCAAAGCCTGCCGCCAACCGTTACCACGCCGAACGAGATCGCGCGCTTCTTCACGCAGCTGCTCGACCGTACGCTCGACTCGACGCTGACCGAGCACGATTACACGTTGATGCTCACGCTGCTCAAAGAGAGTAAGACAAACGATTTCCTCTCGCCCGGTCTGCCGGACGGCGCGGTTTTCGCCCACAAGATCGGCGACCTCGACAATGTGACGAATGACGCCGGTATCATCATGCCGGACAACGGCCAGAACATCGTGATCGCGGTCTTGACCGAGGGCGATCGGGAGGCGGCGCTCGGGCTGATGTATGATGTCGCCCAACTCACCTGGGACACGCTGGCGGCTGCGCCCGCGCCGCCTACCCCGCCCGACGCGTATACCTTTCCGGAAACGGGCTTCACGGTGTCGGGCAAGTTCCTGGCGTACTGGCAGGCGAATGGCGGCCTGGCGCAGTTCGGCTTTCCCATCACCGCGCCCTTTGAGCAGCAACTGGAAGATGGCAACACGTACACCGTGCAGTACTTCGAGCGCGCCCGCTTCGAGTTGCACCCCGAAAACGCTCCGCCGCACGACGTTGAACTGGGGCAGTTCGGGCGCATCCTGCATCCCGCTGACCCTGCTGTAGCCGCCGATCCCCAGGCCGTGCAGTATTTCGCCGAGACCGGGCACAATGTCTACAGCCTGTTCGATGCGTACTGGCAGGAGCACGGTGGGCTGGCGCAGTTCGGCTATCCCATCTCCGAGCCGTTCAAACAGCGGCTGGAGAATGGGCAGACCTACACGGTGCAATACTTCGAGCGCGCCCGCTTTGAATATCACCCCAACAACGCCCCGCCGTACGATGTGCTGCTCGGCCAGTTCGGGCGGCTGATTCTCGCGCGCCAGGGCAGGTAGTGGCCCCCAGCCCCCCAATGCTGGGGGGAGCACGCTGATCTAACGCGGTGGCTTGCAGTCAGCCCCAGCATTGGGGGGCTGGGGGGCCACTCCTGTGCTACACTTGTCAGACAGACAACGGCCTCTACCCCCAGTGGCCTCCTCGCCGCTGGACGTGTATCCCGAGGTGTTATCAGGTATGACCATCCCGACATTTTCGGACGATGTTGTGTCCGAACTGGCGCCGACACGGTTTGTCATTCGGTATCGTTGCGGCTACCACGAGGGTACCGCGCTGATCGTCGAGGACGAGCATGGCGCGGCCTATCTCTTCAGCAGCGGCGCACTGCAAACGCGACTCGCCGGTGAGCGCGCGGCGGAGCGACTGCTCGAACTGACTTCCAACGAGGGCCACTGGCTGCCGGTGCCGCAGGTGCCGCCATACACGCTGGATGAACTATGCGACCTGATCGGCCACATGCCCGAGTACGGCACGTTCGACCTGGAGGCGCGCTCCGCGATTGCATCGGCTGCCGGGTAGCGGCCTGTGCGTGCTCAGTCATGGGCAGCCGGGCCGCGCGGCCCGGCTGCTTTTTTTGTTACGGCACATCGCGCGCGAACGCAACAAAGACAGGGTCGCCGCCACCTGGCGGGCGGTCGCCGGGGATTTCGTGTAACCCGGCGGCGGCGGCCAGCCGGCGCGCGGCGGCGGTCTGCTGGGCGAAGTCCTGCCCTTCGGCGCGCGGCACGACGATCAGTACCGGGCCGTCGGGCAGCGCCGCCGGATTGTCCGGCAGTGCGGCAACGGGCGCACCGTTCGCTGTGAAGATCAGCACTTCGTCGCCGGTGAAGGGCTGCGGTACGTATGTGGCGAGGTTCGGCGCGCGGGCGTGTGTGGCGGCGATCAGCAGGCCAGCGCGCGTCTCGCCGGCATACTGGAACTTGCTGATGACGCGTGGGTCACCCGGCATCCGCACAAAGTAGATCCACAGGTTGATACCGACGGCGAGCGCCAGCGCCAGAACCGCCACGGTGGGCGCTGCCCGCCGCAACAGGGCCGGCGCATCAAGCGCGGCGAGCCGTTCCCAGAGGGCGACGAGACCGAGCGCGGCCAGCAGGTAGGCGGCGGGCGCGGCGTCCTGCGCGCGGACGGCCGAGGGTGCGTCGATCGAGACGATGCTGGGGCCGAGCAGGGCGAGCAGCCAGCCGAGCGTGAAGAAGGCCGGGAACTGCCCGCCAATGGCCGCGATAATCGCTAGCGCGAGGCCGACGACGAAACAGAGGCCCGTGACGGCGTCGAGCATCGGCCACTTCGGCATGTGGTGACGCGCGTTTGGCTCGCCGTGCCAGTTAAACATCACCGCGTGCGTGAGCAGATTGCGCTCGACCGCCTCGACAGCCGTGCGGCCCTGCAACGAAGAGTCGGCCAGCAGGTAGACCTGTTCGGTGCGCTTGAAGAAGTTGTCGGGTTGCTCGACGGCGTAGCGCGCCAGCGGCGTCAGCGTCACGACAGCGACGGCGAGCGCGAGCGCCAATCCGGCCAGCACGCGCCGCCCGGTGCGCCAGCCCCACAGCAAGAGCAGCACGATCGCCGCCCCGGCCAGTACCGGCAGGGCGAAGCGACCAGGGTAATAGTTGTAGATCGCCAGCCCGCCGCTCAGCCCGGCCAGCGCGAAAGCCAGCAGCCCGCGCCGGCCCGCGCGCACTTCGTCCACACCCCAGAGGAAGGCCAGGAACGCCCCGAGCGTGCAAACTGTCGTCGGCGCAGTGTCAAAGGCCAGGCGATCGATGCTGACGCGCCAGGAGCCGACCGCCGCCAGCAGTGCCGCGACCAGCGCGACGCGCGGCCCCCACAGCCGCCGCGCCACGGCCCACAGCAGCCCCACGGCCACGACACCCGCGCCCGCCGTTAGCCCGCGCAAACTGGCGATGCCCGCGCCGAACACCTTGAAGATGAGCGCGAGGAGCGCGGGAAACAGCCCCGGCAGCGAGATGGCCGGAACATAGACCGGCCGGTACGATGGGTCGCGCAGAATGTGCAGCGCCTCCAGCCCATGCCGCGCCTCGTCGCGCCAGAGGCTGAACGGAATCTCACCCAGCTGGTAGAAGCGCGCGGCGGCGGCCAGGAGCAGGATGCCGGCGAGTACGGGCAGCTCGACGGTGGCCCCCCCCGCCTCCCCATACTGGGGGGAGTAGGTTTGCATCTGCGCGGCGGTTAATAGCCAGCCCCGGCGCTGGGGCAAGCTACTCCCCCCAGTATGGGGAGGTGGGGGGGGGCGTATCCCCGGCAAGATCAACACCAGTCCCAGCGCGTAGAGCGGCAGCGCCAGCGCCGGCAAGCGATTGGCTGTCAGGAGGATTTGCGCGAGGGTTGCCGGCAGCAGGCCGAGGGCGACGAGGGCGGGTGTGGACAGGCCCAAGCGCTTGTGCGCCCAGGCCAGCCAGCGCGCGGCCCAGGCGGCGATGTCGCGCCGCCAGAGGATGGGGAGCAGTGCCAGCAGGAGCAAGAGCACAAGATGCAGGTACTGCCAGAATCGCACGCGGTCCACGAAGGCGATGACTGTCCCGATGACGAGCGCGCCGCCGGTCGCGAGCGCCGCATGGTCGGGACGGCGCAGGAGCGCCAGCGCCACCCCATAGGCGCACAGCAAAGTCGCGAACCAGCGCCACCACGCGCCGAACGGCGGCAGCGCCAGGCCGCCGCCATCCTGTACCAACCGCGCGGGACCGAGCAGTGCGACGCCCAGCTCGCGTTTGTCGCCGGCCGGCGTGAAGGTGTCTGACTGGATGGTGATAGGCGTGTCAACCGGCCCGCCGCCGACCGTGCCGACCGCGAACTGGGCCTGGCTTTCGCCCGCGATTGTCTGCGTGCCGCCGGCCTGTCCCGCACGCGTCACCGTCACGCGCGGCGCGGCCACCCCGGCCGGGCGGCTGCCGACCAGATGCATCTCGAGCATCGCCGTGCGGTTCGCCGGCAAGGCCAGGCCGGCGGCGTGGAAGATCAGCGTCGAGCGGTCGTGAGTCCAGCGATACGGCACGCCCGCTGGATTGCGCTCCCGGTCGAAGAAATCGAGCACGCCCGCGCGGTCGCCTGGCGCGCCCACCGGAATCGTCGCGGTCAGCGGCCGGGCGTAGACGAGGAGGAGGGCGACGAAAGATAGCAGGAGCAGAATGACGAGTGACGAGTGACGAATGACGAATGTGGTCAAGCGCGGTGGCAACTGGCGGCGTAACGGCTTGCGGGCGCTGGTCCGCGCCCGCTTGCGCCTGGTGGAAGGGCGC
>DASUBC010000421.1:0-6745 GCA_035763465.1 Thermomicrobiales bacterium | reverse complement strand
TGCGTCTGGAGCGCCTGGTCAATCGCCGGGTGAATGAGTGGATAGAGCGCGATGAGGAGGACGACACTGGCGAAGACGATCGTTTTCCGCCGCTGCTCGGCCGCGCCGGTGCTGGCAGGCACGACAGCGCGCGTGGGGGTTGGGGTTGTCGGCGCCTGTGGTTGGGCCATGCGTTACTCTCCCACTAGATGCGCGCTCACCAGTTCGTACGCACCGCCGAGCTACTACGCTCAGGCTTTCTCGGCCACCTGCTCACCGAGCAAGCCGCTCGGGCGGAAGACGAGCGTCAGAATCAGCAGACCGAAGATCACGACGATAGTCCACTTCTGGTCAAGCCCGCTCAACGACGAGAGGACCGGCACGTTCTTCAGGGCGGGGAAGATGGCGTCGAAGCCGAGGTCTACGAGCGATGCGACCAGGCCAATCAGGAAGCCGCCGATCGCCGCGCCGCGCACATTGCCGATGCCACCCAGCACGGCGGCTGTGAAGGCGATCAGACCGTTGCGGAAGCCCTGGAAATACCAGACCTGGTTGGTGTACAGCCCGTAGATGAGGCCCGCCGCGCCGGCCAGCGCGCCGCCGAGCAGGAAGGTGAGGGTAATCGTCAGGTCAATGTTGATGCCCATCAACGCCGCCGCCTCGCGGTCTTGCGCGGTCGCGCGCATGGCCTTGCCGAGTTTCGTGCGCTGAATGAACGCGGCCAGGCCCAGCATCAACGGAATCGCCAGGGCGATGACGAGCAGGTCTTTGGTGGTAAAGGAAACCTTGTTGGTGATGTGAAGCCACTTGTCGAGGATGTTGATGTTCGGCACGAGGTCGGGAAAATCAACCGGCGAGTTGCCCTTCCAGAGTTGCCCAGTATTGATCAGGATGAAGGAGACCCCAATCGCGGAGATGAGCGGGGCCAGGCGCGGCGCCCGGCGCAGTGGACGGTAGGCGAGCCGTTCGATCAGGGCGTTGAGGACCGCGCAGAAGATCATCACCGCCAGCAGCGACAGCAGGATGATCAGCGCGAGTATCGGCCCATGCGCCGATTGCACCAGTCGGCCGCGCCCATTCGCCGTGAAGGCGAAGTGCAGGAGCAGGGTTAGCGACAGAAACGAGCCAATCATAAAGAGATCGCCGTGCGCGAAGTTGATCAGCTCGATAATGCCGTAGACCAGCGTATATCCTAGCGCGACCAGCGCGAACACGGCCCCGTTCGCCAGCCCCCAGAGAATTGCCTGGATCAGATTGACGCTATTCATCGCTCAGCCCCCCGCCAGAGCGCCAGGCGGCGCTGAAACAGACGTGGGACGGCGTCTGCCGCCGCCCCACGCCACCGCCGCCACGAACGATTTCCGCCCCCTGTCCTGTCAGGACTTGGCTTCGACCGTCTTGAGGTATTCGAACTTCCCATTCTTGACCGTGTTGATACTCATCGCGGTCAGCGTGGTATCGCCCGTTTCCGTAAAACTCCACTTCCCGAGGATGCCGTCCCAGTTCTTCGTGCCCATGATCGCTTCGCGGATGGCCGTCCGGTCCTTCTTGCCGGCCCGCTTGATCGCGTCTACGACCACCGACGCGGCTTCATAGCCATAGGCCGCGTAAGAGGACGGATCGAGGTTGTACTTCGTCTTGTACTTACTGGCGAAATCGGCGCCTTTGCCCGTCAGCTTTTCGGGCGGTAGGCCGCCGAACGAGATGAAGGTACCCTCAGCGGCGTCTGCGGCGCCGTTGAGGAAGTCCTGGTCGAAGATGCCGTCCGGGCCCATGAGTTTGACGTCATTCCCGAGGACGGCGCGCAGGTCTTTCCAGAGTTTCGGCGCGTTGTTGCCGGTGATACCGCCGAAGTAGACCATGTCCGCGCCGGCAGTCTTGATCTTCTGGGCCAGCGAGCGGTAGTCGGTCGCCTTATTGTCGATCCCTTCCTGACCAGTCACATCGAGTCCCAGTTTCTTGGCTTGCTGCGCGAAGACGCTGGCGAGGCCGTGCCCGTACAGCTCGGTGTCGTCCAGAACGTAGACTTTCTTGACCCCTTCATCTTTGGCGAAGGACGCGCCGACCGCGCCCTGCAAGTCGTCGGTCGGGATGACGCGGGAATAAGTGCGCTTGCCCGAAGGAAAGTAGACGTCCGGCTCGCCTTTTTCGACCGCGCCCTCGACATTCTTCGTCAACCCGGTATAGGTGTTCGCCGGGCTGATCATCGCCAGGTCGGCCTTATTGGTTATGGGGATCGAAATCTTCGCGGCGCCCGAGTTGAAGGTGGCAATGTACACCATGCAGTCGGGGTCAGCCACCGCCTTGCTGGCATTAGCGGCCTCCTGGCCGCCGTCCCAGTTGCCGGATTTGGCCGGCACACCGTCGTCCAGGTCTTCGGTCTGCCCATAGACGATCTTGAAGTTCCCGGCCGTGTAGTTAGCCTCGTCGAGCGCCATCTTGATCGCGTTGACGACGCCATCGGTCTGGCTCTTGTTCGCGCCGGTGCGCGGGAAACTGGAATAGAGTTTGATCGAGCCACCCGCGCCGCCGCCCGCCGCGCCCTGGACGGCGGTGGCTACCGCTGTAGCCGCGCCGGCGGGATTCGTCGCGGCAGCAGCGGCCGTCGAACCAGCTCCCGCTGGAACATTCGTAGCAACTGTCGTCGCCGCAGCGGCAGCGGTCGAACCGGCGCCCGCTTGCGCTGCTGTCGTCGCGACGCTGGCGACCGTCGGCTGGACTGCCGTCGCCGTCGCGCTCGCGCCGCACGCCGCCAGGAACGCGGCGATCGCCGACGCGGAGAAACCGAGCGCCGCCGCGCGTTTCATAAAGTCGCGTCGCGATAGCTGGCCCTCACGGACACCCTGCATCAGCTTGTGAACGTCCTCGCGCGCCATGATGCCTCCTCATTCCCTCTGGTACCGTTCGACTCACATCATCCAGCTTCCCGTGCCGCGCTCACCATATGAACGCTGCGCTGGAAGCTTGATCTCGTTCCTTTCCGGTTTCGCCGGGTGCGTTGTCCTGCCAGCGCGGTGCTAGCGACTGGCCGCAGGATACAGCGAAATCGGACATGATGTGAAAGCGCCGTCGGTTTCACACCAGGCTCAGGGCATATTACGCGGATCACAGAAGCTGTCGCTAACCAATCCACGCACTCGAAGTGTGGGTACAGAATCATGGCTTGTCGGCCATAGCGCGCGCAGTGTAGCACGCTCCCGCACCATCGTCAATGTCCACGAGCTCGCAGTAGTGAGATCGTGAGCAGGTTCAGGTCAGCACCGTGCTTGTGGCTAGCACAGTGCTCTTCCAGAGCAACACACGACTCACGCACTCCCGCTCTCACGATGGTGAACCATTAAGCGCTTCGCGGCGGCGCTGCCCATACAATCCCAGCACTGGTTACCATCAGAACGCCGCACGCGAACGAACGGTTCCACCACAGTCAATCAAGGCAGGGAGGGGATGGCAAAGGAGGCGACGACCTGACGCACCAGCGGCGCTGGCGTTGGCGCTGGCGCAGTATTCGTAATCGGCGCCGGCTGCGGATAGTAATACGCCACGATATCCAACCGGCCGCCCACGACCGCGCGTGGCACGACGAATAGCAATGCCCCCTGCTGGTGGTAGGTCGTCGTGCTTGTCACCGTCACCGGCGTGACTGGATCCCATTCGCCGCTGGCCAGCGCCGGAAAGACGCCTGCGCTGGTGACAAGTTCGTAATAGGTGTCGGGGGTGCGTGGATCACGCAAATCGTCAATACTCAGCGCGATCCGCACGACGCGCGTCTCTGGCCCAGCGAGCGCCAGCGCGTAGCCAGCGGCCGGATCGCTTTGCGCCACAGCCGTGACGCCGCGCAGGGTATACCGGCCGGGCTGGCTCACCGGGCCATTTGCTTCCGGTGTCTGGCAGCACGCGACAGGCGTCGCCTGGAAGAAGGCATCGGGTACCGTGGCGACCGCCGGCTGACCGGGTGTGACTCCACTCGCGACGTGATCCAGACAGCCCCAGAGCGCAAGCGGCAGGAGCAGCAGGCAGGCGATCCGTGAACTGCGCCGTAAGAGTGTGCGCACGTTCACGGCGGGCCGGTGGGTCAGCTCTGGTCGCGCTGATGGCGCGGGCGGTGATAACTGGCGAGGCGGCGGCGTTCGCGGAAGGCTTCGGCGGCGATCTGCGCCTCAATCTTCTCACGAATCGTCACTTCTGCCGCTGGATCGATGCGGGTGCGCGTCGGTTCGGTCGCGACTGGCGCTGGTTCGTCTACGATCGCGGTCGCCGCGCCAGCGTCGGCTGTGACCGGCAGGGTGGTCAATTCGGTCGTGGCGGCGGCGTCCCAGGCAGCGGCGGCATCGTAGGCTGGCGTCTCGGCCGGCGTCAGGTCGAACGTCGTCGGCACATGCGCGACCACCGGCGCTGGTTCCGCCGCTGGTTCTTCGGCTGGTTGCTCCGCCGCGCCATCGGCGGAGAGTGTGACCGCCGGCGTTTCATCGAGCAGCGAGACATCGGCCAGCGGATCGGCCTTCGTAGCGATGGGAACGAGCTCGGCTTCATCGGCATGGCTGACGCCGTTCGTCGTGATCACCGTGTCAGCCGGCGCGGTGCTGACGCCATTCTCATGCGGTTCACTGGCGGGCGCGAGTGATTCGTCAACGTCGGTCGCGATCGTCTGCACCTGGAGCGCGGTCGTGCTGGCGTCATACGACCCGTTCGGCGTGGCGCCTGCTTCGATCGTCTCACCGATCAGCGCGGGGTCTGGATCGAGCGCCTCTGCCGGCGGCGGAGCGTCGAGTTGCATCGTCCGGTTGAACTCACCCGTGAGTTCGTCGGACATCCGCCGGAAATCGCGGATCGCTTTGCCGACCTGACTGGCGATCTCAGGTAACTTCTCGGGACCGAAGATGATCAGCGCCAGCACGGCGATGACAAGTAACTCTGGCGCGCCAATGCCGAACATCGCCCTTCCAGCTCCTCGCACGGGTCTCGCGTGTACCGCGCCCGTCGTCAATGAGTCACGGGGACAGTACCTCGATCATAGAATTTGAGTATAGCATCCTGCTGGGGCCATTGCCGAGGACGAGTCGGGCAGTCGGGCAGTCGGGCAGCGCTCTGGTCTAGCACCGTCGCTAGCAGCCAAGCACCGCATTGACCAGAACCCACTGCCCGACTGCCCGACTGCCCGTCTGCCCGTCTGCCCGTCTGCCCGTCTGCGGTATCATAACTGGGTAGGCTGCCAGGGCGGGCTGGCCGGGAGGGACGATCCGTGGCGACTCCGGAAGGGGATATTCCGCTCAAGCATCTGCCGCTCGATGTACTGCACAGGTTAATTGCCCGCGCGGAGGCCGAGGCGCGCACACTGCCGCCGCTGGCGGCGGAGGATACGCCGGCCGGAGAAGTTGACGCGCTCCTCGCCAGCGTTGGCCTGCGGACGCACCAGGCGCCAGCTGTTGATCTTGAGCCACTGCGCGGTGAACTGGCGCGGCGCATCAACGAGAGCCGCGAAGTAGCGCGCCAGCGTTCGGCGCTCTACCGCTCGCACGTCGCGCTGGGCTTGCTCGAATACCGGGAACGGCTGACCCGCGTGGGGCTGGAGCAATTCATTCGCGAGGCAGGCCAGCGCCTCTACGACGAGACCGGCGCTCCTCCGTTGTATCTGCTCGTGCCGCCGGCCGTCTACCATCGCCAGTTGATCGGCATCTACAATATCTTTGGCGCGGCGATTGCCGGTCAGCCGCTCGTCTTGACCACATCGTTCGGCCCGTTGAAGGTGACGCCAAGCGATCTCGTGAACCGGATCACCCTGGTCTGAGTGGTGGCCCTCACCCCCCAGCCCCCTCTCACGTCGCACGGGAGAGGGGGTGCCGATCGAAGCAAAGGCGGAGGAGAGGGTTATTCCCCGCGCGACGGTGGAATAGCGCCGGCTGATGCCGCGTTGCGGGGACGGGAGAACGGCGCTGGGCGGCCGTGATTGGAGAAGCACGCATGATTGTAGCCCTGGCAGGGGGCGTCGGCGGCGCGAAACTGGCGCAAGGACTGTACCGGGCGCTGCCGCCTGACACGCTCACTATCATCGGCAATACCGCCGACGACTTCGAGCACTTCGGACTACGCATCAGCCCCGACCTCGACACGGTGCTATACACGCTGGCCGGCATTGCCGATCCGCAGACGGGCTGGGGCATCGCCGGGGACACCCACCAGGCGTTCGAGCAGCTAGCGCGCTATGGCGGCGAGACCTGGTTTTCGCTGGGCGACCGCGACTTCGCGACCCATATCCAGCGCAGTGAACTGCTGCGCGCCGGCTGGACGCTGACCGCCGTGACCGCCGAGCTGACCCGGCGGCTCGATGTGCGCGCGGCGCTGCTGCCGATGTGCGACGAGCCGGTGAGGACGGTCGTCGCGACACCGGCCGGGGAACTGGCGTTTCAGGAATACTTCGTCCACCGGCGCCACGAAGACCCGGTTTCCGCTGTCCGGTTCACGGGCCTTCAGAAGGCGACGCTGCCAGGCGGCGTTGCGACGGCTCTGCGCGGCGCTGAGGCGATTGTGCTGTGCCCATCCAACCCGATTGTGAGCCTTGGGCCAATTCTGGCCGTGCCGGGGTTGCGCGATCTGCTCGTGCAGGCGCCGTGTCCAATCGTCGCCGTCAGCCCGATTGTCGGTGGCCGGGCGCTGAAGGGACCGGCCGACCGGATGCTGGCTGGCCTGGGACACGACGTTTCGCCGGTGGGGGTGGCGCGGCTCTACCAGGATTTTCTGACGGGGCTGGTGCTGGACGAAGAAGACGCCG
>DASUBC010000420.1:0-5295 GCA_035763465.1 Thermomicrobiales bacterium | reverse complement strand
CTATTACCTCAACGTGCTGGCCGGCAGCGCGCAATCGCTAGCGAACAGCGACGACCCACACCACACCTGGGTAAAGGAAACGTACCAGGCGCGCGACCCGCGGGTGCCTGTTGTTAGATGATAGATGATAGATGGTAGATGATAGTGGCTACGGTACTGGTCAGGAGCCAGTGGTCTATCCCCAGCATCGCGCCACCACTAACATCTACCATCTATCATCTATTATCTGCGAACGGAGTGAGCCATGGCCGAGACATACGACGTGCTGACGATGGGGCGCTCGTCCATTGACCTCTATTCGAACGACATCGGCGCGCCCTTCGAGGAGATCACGAACTTCGCCGCCTATGTCGGCGGCTGCCCGTTGAATATCAGCGTCGGCGCGCGGCGGCTGGGGCTGCGCCCGGCGCTCCTAACCGCCGTGGGCGTGGACGTTGTGGGCAATTTCTTGCTGCGCTTTCTGGAGCAGGAAGGGGTCGCGACGCGCTTCATCCCGCGCAAGTCCGGCCGGCGCACCAGCGCGGTGCTGCTCGGCATCGAGCCGCCCGACCGCTTCCCACTCACCTTCTACCGCGACAACTGCGCCGACATCGCGCTGACGATTGATGATGTGCTGGCCGCGCCGGTCACGAGCAGTCGCGCGCTGGTCATCACCGGCACCGGCTTGAGCCAGGAGCCGAGCCGCAGCGCGACCTTCTTCGCCGCCGAACTTGCGCGCGAGGCCGGCGTGCCGGTCGTGCTGGACATTGATTTCCGGCCCGACCAGTGGCACGACGCCCGCGCCTTCGGCGTGACGCTCCGCGCAGTGCTGCGCCTGGTGGACATCGTGCTGGGGACGGAGGACGAGATTAACGCCGCGCTGCTGACCGACCCCAGCCAGATCAACCTCACGCACTCGCAGGTCTCCGATGCGCGCGTCAGCGGCGACCTCAACGCCGCGATCCACACCCTACTCGCGCACGGACCACGCGCGCTCCTGCAAAAGCGCGGCGCGGACGGAGCGCGAGTCCACCTGGCCGAACCCGGCGGCGCGACCGAGGTGACCGATGTGCCCGGCTTCCCGGTCGAAGTCCAGAATATTCTCGGCGCGGGCGACGCCTTCGCGGCCGGCTTTCTCTCTGGGTATGTCAATGATTGGGGCTGGTATAAGGCGACCCGGTTGGCGAACGCCTGTGGCGCGATTGTCGTGACGAAGCCGGGCTGCGCCAACTTCATGCCGACCTTTGCCGAAGTGACCGCGTTCGTGGAGGGGCATGGCGGCTGGTAGGCTGCCGTGCAGGAATGGAAAGGAAGACTTCGTGGAGACGGTGAAGATCGGGCTGATCGGGGCCGGGCGCATCGGCCGAATGCACGCCGGGCACATCGCCCGGCTGATTCCCGGCGCGCGGCTGGTCGCCGTGGCCGATGTCGCGCTGGCGGCGGCGCAGGCGTGCGCGGCGGAATGTGACGCGCCCCAGGCGGTCGGTGACTATCGCGCGCTGCTGGCGAATCCGGACGTTGACGCGGTGGTCATCTGTTCGGCCACCGATACCCACGCGCAAATCATCGAGGACGCGGCGCAGGCCGGCAAGCATATCTTCTGCGAGAAACCGATCGCGCTGACGCTGCCGACAATCGATCGCGCGCTGGCGGCGGCCGACCGGGCCGGCGTCAAACTCCAGGTTGGCTTCAACCGCCGCTTCGACGCCAACTTCGCGCGCGTGCGCGAGGCGGTGGCGCGCGGCGAGATCGGCCAACCCGACCTGTTGCACATCATCAGCCGCGACCCCGAATCGCCGCCACTCGATTACATCAAGGTCTCCGGCGGCATCTTCCTCGACATGATGATTCACGACTTCGACATGGCGCGCTTTCTGATCGGGGCGGAGGTCGAGGAGGTCTACACCGAGGCGGCAATCCGGATCGATCCGGCCATCGCCGAGGCCGGCGACGTGGACACTGCGATCGTCGTGCTGCGCTTCACGAACGGCGTCATCGGCACGATTGACAACAGCCGCCGCGCGGTCTACGGCTACGATCAGCGCGTCGAAATCCTCGGCAGCGGCGGCGCGATCAGCATTGCCAACAATTTTCCCAACACGGCGGTCGTCAGCGACCAGCGCGGCGTGCGGCGCGACCTGCCGCTGCACTTCTTCCTCGAACGCTACACCGCCAGCTACATCGCCGAAATGACCGCCTTCACCAACGCCATCCGCCACGACCAGCCGACACCTGTAACCGGCGCGGACGGCCGCATCCCCGTCGTCATCGGCCTCGCCGCGCACCAGTCGCTCCAGGAGCACCGGCCCATCCGGGTCGCAAACATCGGCTGACGGGGAACGGTTTCAACGCAGAGGACGCGGATGACACAGAGTGAGACGGGAGATACGGATTGAACCGCAGAGCACGCAGAGAGCGCCGAGAGGGACGGAGAAGGAACGGATCAAGACTCTTCTCCCGTCGTTCTCTGTGCCCTCTGTGCTCTCTGTGGTGAAATCGCCCCTCTCGGTGCTCTCTGCGTGCTCTGCGGTGAAACCCGTTCCCTTGCTGCTAGAATGGCGCTCGTGCTTGACGAGTTGCGGCAAGGAGTGAGAGGCGATGGCGGTGTGGGCGGCTGGTGAGGCGATTGTGGGCGGGGCGCCGGGGCGCTGGAGCGCGATCGTGACGCGGGGCGCTGGGGAGGCGCTGTGGGCGCACGACGCCGATGTCCAGCAGCTTTCTGCCAGCACGATCAAGATCGCGGTGCTGATCGCGGTCTTCCGCGCGATTGACGAAGGGCGACTGCGCCTGGACGAGACCCGCGTGCTTCAGGAGAGCGACAAGGTTGGCGGCAGCGGTGTGCTGCGCGAGCTGCACGCCGGTCTGCCACTGACACTGCACGACCTCGCGCACCTGATGATCGCGATCAGCGACAACACCGCGTCAAATATGCTGATTGACGCCGCCGGCCTCGACGCGGTCAACGCGGCGGCGCGCGACCTCGGCGCGACCAGCACCGTGCTGGGCCGCCGCTTTCTCGGCCGCGCCGCGCGGCCGGGCGAGCCGGAGAATCTGACGACCGTCGCCGACCTGGCGTTGCTCTTGCGCGCCATTCTCAATAATCAGGCCGCCAGCCAGTCGTCCTGCGCGGCGATGCTCGGCTACCTGCGCGGCCAGGAACACCGCCAGCGCCTCGCGCGCTTCCTGCCGCCCGGCCTGACCTTCGCCGGCAAGACCGGTACCCTGCCGGGGCTGGCGCTCGACGCCGGTATCTTCTTCGCCCCAGCCGGTCCCCTGATCATCGTCGCCAGCGCGACGCAACTCCCCGCCGAATACGTTGCCGACGAGCCGATGGGCCGGCTGGCGCAAGCGGCATTCGAGGAATGGGGCGAGATAGCGGAAGAGTATAACTTCAGTGAGGGCGTTCGCGGTAAATATGCCGCCGAGTATGCACAAGGCACGAAGGTTGAGCACAAGTCTCAATAACGATGCGTCCCCTCTCCCGTATCACGGGAGAGGGGACCGGCGCGACCCAATGCGTGGGTACCCCGGCAAGCCAGGGGTGATGGCGCCGATGGTGAGGGCCGCTACTGCGCCAGGTCAATCACCACATTCTTCACCTGTGTGAAGAGATCAATGCCGTTACGGCCCAGTTCGCGGCCCAGACCGCTTTGCTTGTAGCCGCCGAATGGCGCGTAGATGTAGTTCACCGTCGGGTTGTTAATCGAGATGTTGCCCGCGCGTAGCCGCCGGGCCGTTGTGAGCGCGGCCGTCAGGTCGCGCGTCCAGATTGACGCGCCAAGGCCATAGGAGATGTCGTTCGCCTCGCGGATGACGTCGTCCAGCGAGTCGAAGTCAATCACCGAGAGGACTGGGCCAAAGATCTCCTCCTGCGCCACCCGCATCCGGTTTTGCACACCGTCGAGGACGGTCGGCAGCAGATAATTGCCTTTCGCGAGACCCGCATCGCCGTTCGGCCGCCGGCCGCCGGTGGCGACCCGCGCCCCTTCGTCCTGGCCCAGCGCGATGTAGCCCTCGACCCGCTCGACCTGCGAGCGCGAGACGAGCGGTCCCATCTGCGTGTCAGGGTCGAGCGGGTCGCCAATGCGGATTCGTTCGGCTTCAGTAATGAACCGCTCGACAAACTCATCATGCACGCGCTGATGCACGAAGAGGCGGCTGCGCGCCGTGCAGCGCTGGCCCGCGTTGCCGAAGATGGCTGGCAGCGACCCTTGCACCGCCCGCGCCAGGTCAGCGTCGGGGAAGATGATGTTCGGCGATTTGCCGCCGAGTTCGAGCGTCACTTTCTTGATCGTGTCGGCGCCCAGCCGCAGAATCTCGCGGCCCGTGACCGTCTCGCCGGTAAAGCTGATCTTGTCCACGTCGGGATGCGTGCAGAGCGCCCGGCCCACCGTCGCGCCCGGTCCTGGCACGACGTTCAGCACGCCATCTGGCAGGCCCGCTTCAAGTGCGATCTGGCCGAGCAGCACCGCGCCGAGCGGCGTATTCGAGGCCGGTTTGAGGATGGCCGTATTGCCGGTCGCCAGGCAGGGGCCGAGTTTCCACGCCGCCAGCAACATCGGGAAGTTCCACGGCACGATCAGCGCGCAGACGCCGACCGGCTCGCGGAGTGTGTAGTCGAAGAGCGTGCCCGGCATCGGGATCGTTTCGCCGTAGATAAAGGGCGCCAGCGACCCGTAATACTCGAACGTATTGGCGACGTTCGCCACGTCGGCGCGCGACTCCACCAGCGGCTTGCCGCAGTCCTGCGTCTCCAGACGGGCCAGGTCTTCGGCGCGTTCGCGGACGATGCGCGCCATATTGAAGAGGACGCGCTGCCGGTCGAGCGCGGACGTGCGGCCCCACGGTCCGTCATCGAACGCCCGCCGCGCCGCCGCAACCGCGCGGCTTACGTCCTCCTCGCCCCCTTCGGCCACCTCGGCCAGCGGTTCATTGTCGGCCGGGCTGGTCGTAATGAAGGTCTTGCCGCTGGCGCTTGGCAGCGAGCGGCCATCAATCAATAGGTCATAGCGGTCCAGGCGTGTC
The DNA here is from genome assembly GCA_035763465.1 of Thermomicrobiales bacterium. Classification (GTDB taxonomy): domain Bacteria; phylum Chloroflexota; class Chloroflexia; order Thermomicrobiales; family CADCWN01; genus DASUBC01. The sequence goes on along the minus strand of DASUBC010000420.1, from coordinate 291 downwards.
TCGACGGCCATCGGCGCTCCCTCCTCGCGCAACTCCACCATTCAGTACCCTGCATTGTACGCAACGGCTGCGCTGGGCGAAAGGCTGGGGATGAGGCAGGCAGGTTATGGGCGGCTACTCGTCGAGGGCGCCACGAAGCGTGTGCCGCAACCGCCACGTTGCGCCGGTCAACTCGATGACGACCGCCTGCACAGCGGTGCCTAGCGCCGCGCCGGGGTTGACGCAGAGCGTCGCCCCCAGCCGCTCGGCCCACCGGCCAAGACAGTCGGGCGCTTCGTGAATGTGACCGTG
>DASUBC010000419.1:0-2040 GCA_035763465.1 Thermomicrobiales bacterium | reverse complement strand
CCTCTTCGACGACAGCGTGACGGACGACCAGATCAGTGCCGTGCTCGACACGCTGGGCCTGGCCGGCTGGCTGCGGGCGCTGCCGCATGGACTGGACACTCTGCTGGGACCAGGCGGCGCCGGCCTTTCCGCCGGCCAGGCGCAAGTACTGGCCTGCGCCCGCATCTTTCTGCGCGACCCCGATGTGGTGATCCTGGACGAGGCGTCCTCGCGTCTCGACCCGGCCACGGAGCGGCTGGTGCATACGGCGCTGGGCCGGCTGCTCGCGGGCCGCACCGGCATCATCGTGGCGCATCGGCTCGATACGGTCGCCTACGCCGACGACATCCTGGTGCTGGAGGACGGGCAGGTGCGCGAGCACGGGCCGCGCCTGGCCCTCGCCGCCGACCCTACCTCGCGCTTTGCCGCGTTGCTCCAGGTCGCCGCCGAGGAGGTCGCCCGATGAAGCCGCTCCCGACCTGGCGCTACACGCTGAAGCTGGCGCGCAACGCGCCCTGGCTCTATTTGCTCCACGCGGTGTTGTGGAGCGTGATGAACCTGTCGTCGCTGCTGCCGGGACTGATCGCCCGCGCTTTCTTCGATACGCTCACCGGGAACGCGCACTTGCCCGTGGGCACGACGGGACTGCTCGCGCTGCTGGCGGCGATCGCCGTGGGCCAGATGATCTTGTGGCTCATCGCGGGCTTCGTCGAGATCACGCTCCGCTTCACGATGAGCGCGCTCGTGCGCCGCAACCTGCTGCGGCGCATCCTGGACCGGCCGGGCGCCGCCGCGCTGCCCTTCTCCATCGGCGAGACAATCAGCCGCTTCCGCGACGACGCCTACCAGGCCGAAGACAGCGTGGATTGGACCGACGAGATCATCAGCCAGGGCCTGTTTGCCGTCGTGGCGTTCCTGGTACTCCTGCGGATTGACGTCCGCATGACCCTGGTCGCCATCCTACCCTTGCTGATTGTGGTGGTGGTGGCGCGGCGGGCCAGCATCGCGCTGGGCCGCTACCGCGCCGCCAGCAGCCAGGCCACCAGCCAGGTCACCGGCGCCATCGGCGACATCCTGGCGGCGGTGCAGACGGTGCAGGCGACGGGCGCTGAGGCGCGCACCGTGGCCCACTTCCGGCGGCTCAACGAGCGGCGCCGGCGCGCCATGCTCACCGATCGCCTGGCGACGCAGGCGCTGGAAGCCATCGCCGCCAACACGATGAGTATCGGCACGGGACTGGTTATGCTGCTGGCCGCCGGCAGCCTGCGCGCCGGCAGCCTGACGGTGGGCGACTTCGTTCTCTTCGTCGCCTACCTGGGCTTCATCGCCGACTTCACCGACAGCCTCGGCAAATATCTGGCCCAGTACCGGCAGACCGGAATCGCGTACTCCCGCATGAGCGCCGTACTGGGGGACACACCGCCGGCCGTGTTGGTGGCGCCCACGCCGCTGCACCTGCGCGGTCCGCTGCCGCCTGTGCCGCCGCCAGTCCATAGCGCGACCGACCGGCTGGCTCTCGTGGAGGCGCGCGGCCTGACCTACCACCATCCACGGTCGGAGCGCGGTGTCACGGCGGTGAACCTGCGCCTGCCGCGCGGCACGCTGACGGTGGTGACCGGGCGCGTGGGCGCGGGCAAGACTACGCTCCTGCGCGCCTTCCTGGGCTTGCTGCCAGCGCAAGCAGGCGAGGTCCGCTGGAACGGCCAGGTCGTGGCTGACCCGGCCGCCTGCCTCGTGCCGCCCCGCGCGGCGTACACGGCGCAGACGCCGCGCCTGTTCAGCGAGACACTCAAACAGAACATCCTCCTGGGACTGCCCGATAACTCCGCTGCTCTGACCTCCGCCGTGCGAGGCGCGGTGCTGGAGCGCGACGTGCAGGCATTGGAGGCAGGCTTAGAGACGCCGGTCGGCACGCGCGGCGTGAAACTCTCCGGCGGCCAGGTGCAGCGCACGGCGGCGGCGCGCATGTTCGTGCGCGGCGCCGAGTTGCTGGTGATTGACGACCTGTCCAGCGCACTGGACGTCGAGACGGAGCGAACCTTGTGGGAGCGCCTGCTCGCC
>DASUBC010000418.1:0-5645 GCA_035763465.1 Thermomicrobiales bacterium | reverse complement strand
CCGCGAACCGTCACGCGCGCCCGGACTGGGACGACAGTTACTGGGCACACTGGGCGAGCGTCACCACCGTCGTGCTGGGCGGCGGGATGCTCAGCGGGTGGCTCGGTCCGCCCGTCGTCGCGCACGCCGCGCGCACGCTACGGCAGGCAGGCATGACGGACTGCGCCATCCGGCTCGCCGCCTGGCCGGCGCTGCTGCCGCTCGTCGGCGCGGCGCGCACCGTGCCCCCGGCGTGCCGGTCCGTGCTCACCTTCGACTTCGGGCAGAGTTTTGTTAAGCGCGCCTGCGCCACGTACACGGACGGTATGCTCACGGAACTGCACCTGTTCCCGTCCCTGCCGGTTCGCGACCGCACGGCGGCCGTGAGCGCCGACCCGACGGCCGCGCAGGTGGCCGAGCTGGGCGAAGAACTGGTGGCGACCATCGCGGCGACCTGGCAACTTGCCCAGGCGGCCGGCCGGCAGCCCGACCCGGTCTGCGCCGTGAGCATCGCCAGTTATGTGCGCGACGGACAGCCGCTGCCACGGCAGGGCGGTCCCTATGCCGCGCTGCACCGGCTCTCGCCGAACCTGGCGGACTGGCTCGCCGGACGCCTCAGCGCCGCACTCGGCCGGCCGTTCGCCGTGCGGCTGCTCCACGATGGAACGGCGGCGGCGCACGCGCAGGCGGGGGCCACCCACACCGCCGTCATCATGCTGGGCACGGCCCTCGGCGTCGGCTTCCCGCCCGGCGCGCACGGGCTGCGACCGGTCGCGCCGTCACTCGTTGTTTCTGCGGACTGACCATGTTCACGACCAGGACAGACGCTGCGGTGGCTGCCCGATCATGTGCAGAGATTTGACATATCCGATCGAATCTGTTAAACATCCTGCGGCCAGTATTTCTGGTGGTCATTCTTGTTGCTGGATAAGGAGGTATCCATTTGCTGGATAAGGAGGTATCCATGCACAGGTCGCGCACACGTCGTCTTCTCAGCCTCGCCGGCCTACTCCTGGGTGTGCTGCTGCTCGCCATGCCCTCGTTGACGGCAGCCGCGCCCAATCCGGCACAACCGCCGGCCGTCGGCATCGTGCCTGGCACGGGGCCGAACGGGTTCTGGTTCAGTTACGCGGCGGTCGGGCTGACGCCGAACACCGGCTACAACATTCAGGTGGTGGATGCCGCCGGCGACGCGATTCCGATCCAGGGCAACCCGGTGCAGTCCGACGCGGATGGTTTGCGCTTCGGCAGCCTCAGTTTCAACAACCTGGCGACCGGCACGGCGACCCTCTCCATCGTGACCACGGCGGGGACGACCGTCGCCAGCACGACCTTCCAGATTGGCGGCGGCACGCCCGCGCCGGTGCTTGGCGCGGTTCCATCCTCGATTCAACCGGGCTACTGGGTGGCCTTCCCGCTGTCGGCGCTGACGCCAGGTGGGCAATATACGCTTGCCATCAAGGATCCTGCGGGTCAGGCCATCGCGCTCAGCCAGCCGAGTTTCCAGGCCGACAGTAACGGCACGGGGAGCGTCGCGGTGCCGCTGGACGCGAACCGGCCGACCGGCAACTACACCGTGACCGTCAGCGGCCCGAACGGCCAGCAATTGCAGACGACCTTCGGCGTGGGGACCGCCGCCCAGCCGGCGCCGGCCACAACACCGACCACCGTGACAGGTGTGCCTACAGCAGTGCCGGGCGCCGCCACGGCGGTCCCCGGTGGACCAATCGCTGCGCCGGTCAGCCCAACGCCGGTGCCGGTCGCCACCAGGGGCACGTCCACCACCGCGCCGGTCGTGCCGGGGATGCCGCCCGCCGGTGAAGGCAGCATGAGCGGTTCGGGCGCGGCGCTGACACTGGCGCTGGTCGGCGGCGCGCTGCTGGCGCTCGCCGGGCTGGCGCTCGCCAGGCGGCGTGACGCGGCCTAACTTCCTACGGCGCTCATTCGCTCGCCCCCGCTCTCTTGCTACGAGAGCGGGGGCTGCTGTTTGGGGTGGGGTTAGTGCGGGCGCGGTGCTTGGTGGCGAGCGCGGGGGCGCTGCGGGCCACCCCGGATTGAAATCCGAGGCTGAATGGCTGCGGCCACAAAGTCCGCCTGCGCGGACTGGGTTTAGGACAACGCCGGGACTGGTTGATGGCGCATTGGTAGACCGGCCCACCCCATTCGTCATTCGTCATTCGTCACGCACTCACGGCACGGCGCTTGCAACACCTGCCAGCGGTACACCGATCCACGCGCGAGATGGGAGGCAGAATAGGTGACGACGATGGCGAAGAAGAGCGCGGCGATGACGACCAACGGGCACGGTAAGACCGACGAGGCGCAGCCGATTCTCCACCAGCGCGGCCCGGTGATTCAGGAGTACGGGACACTGCGCGACCTGCCGGTCGGCGTCGGCGCGGCGGGACGGCAGCCGATTACCGAGATGCTGAACCAGTTGCTGGCCGACACGATTACGCTGTACAGCATGTACAAGAAGCACCACTGGCAGGTGAAGGGGCCGACCTTCTACCAGTTGCACCTGCTCTTCGACAAGCACGCGGAGGAGCAACTGGCGCTGGTGGACCTCGTCGCGGAGCGCATTCAACTCCTCGGCGGCGTCACGACCGGGATGCCGGCCGACGTGGCGAAACTCTCGCAGATCGAGAATCCGCCGAGCGGCATCGAAGAGGCGCCGGTGCAAATCTCCCGTTTGCTTGAAGCGCACGAGACGATTATCAATGAGACCAACGACGCGGTTGAACTCACCGAGCAGCACAAAGACTGGGGCACCAACGACCTCTTGATGTCGGACGTGCTCCGCACCAACCAACTCCAGGTCTGGTTCATCTCCCAGCACCTCGTAGACGTCCCGGTCGTCCGCGCGGACTGATCTGAACGCGGAACGCGAGGTCGGAACGCAGCGTACGGCAGTGGCTGAACGGCGCCGGCCAGCGCCGCTTCCATACGCTGCGCTCTCATCAGGAGGTGGCGGGAAGGGGTCGGGGCACGGTGTTCGCTGCCGGCTGCTCCGTGCGGACAGCGAGCGCGATCGCGGCAGCAATCGTCCAGACATTCTGCGCCATCAGCACGGCAATGACCGCGAGGAGCGCCGCCGTGCTGAAGAGGCCGGCAACGCCGAGCACCTGGAAGACCACCCCGAGCGCGATGGCGAGATAACTGAACGCTGACGGGAGCAGGCGCGTGCCGAGCAACGCGAAACCGAGCACGAGAAAGAGGGATGGCGCGAGCAAGAAGATATGAATGAAGACGTTGGTGAGGTCGAAGCAGGCCACCGCCGCTTCCGGATGCCCATTCGTGCCCGCCTGTACCGCGCCAAGCGCAAACGTGCCTTCGGCCAGGGATAGCCCCATGATGACGGCCGAGACCAACAGCACAAACCGGCCGGCGAAGCGTTCCGCTGCCCCGGCCAGGTGAACGAGGGCCAGAACGAAGACGATGGTGAGGAGCGAACCGATCGCCTGGAACCAAACATCCCAGAGAATCACTGTGTGATAGCGTGCGCCGAACGCGATGACCTCGGCGGCGGTGGCATTGTTGGCTGGTAGCGGCACAAACGTCCAGGGTGCCGCATAGTAGGCGATAAGCGCTGCAGTGCCAAGCACGCCACAAAGCGCGGCCAGCAGCCGGGGTAGCCGGGTAGTCATGGTAATACCTCCTGTGAGGAACTCAGCCAGCGGACCGAGGCGCAACGACTGCCTGCTGTAACTATACCGTATAGTTTACTTCAGATGTATGTCATATCGGTGAACAATGTGTGGCAGAGTTGGAGCCAGGCAAGAGAGGAGCGAAATGAACGGCACGTCGCAGCGTCGTGCGCGCTTGCTGGCGTTACGCCGAGGGGTAAACCTTTGCTCTCGCTCTATATCCTACTCGACCGCCGTCACGACGAGCTGCACCAGGCGGGCGACCGTCTCGTCTGGCGGCAGCTGGGGTGGGCCGGTGGTGAGCAGGCCGTTCTTCAACATGAAGAAGAGGACGGTGCTGATAAAGAGCTGGGCGGCGAGGTCGGCGTCGGGCGTCGCGATTAGCCCACGCTCCCGTGCCTGCGTGAAGAGCATGGCGAGGTTTCGCAGCCCCCAGTCAATCACAATTTCCCGGTAGACGGCGGTGAGTTGTGGGAAGCGGGGCGCCTCCGCGATAAGCATCCGGAGCAGTGGCAAGAACGTGGGATCAGTAAGGTGATGGGTAATAATCTGGCGGGCCAGGTCGGTAAGTACCGCCGTGAATTCGGCGTGGCTCGCGAACGCCAGCGCCGCCTGGTTCGTGCTGGTATCGCCAGCCACACCGCCAACGGTCATCCCCTGCACGATATCCGCGAAGAGCGCCTCCTTATTTGCGAAGTAGCGGTAGACGGTGGGCTTAGAGACGCCTGCTGCCACCGTTACCGCGTCTATCGAAGTGCCCGCGAAGCCGCGCTCCAGAAAGAGCTGCCGCGCGGCCTCGCGAATGCGCTCGCGCTTCACGCGCCCGCGCGGCGTCAACTTCGTCGCTGGCTGCCCACCCATGCCTCACCCGCCTCGTACGCTCGTATCGGCACGGCGCAACGCTAGCGGGCGTGCGGCGTCGCGTCAAGGGCGTGCTGAGCGCTACTCATCGCTCATCCCCCCGGCCACGGGCGACGCGGGGCCGCCAGTCGAGGTCGTCGAGCGTGCCGGCGAGGGCGAGCGAGAGGAGCAGGTCGTCGTGGGTGCGCGCGTCGTCCACGCCCCAGGCGAGCAGTTTGCCGGGGCCGGGGCGCACCTCGTAGGCGCAGGCTTCCAGTTGCCGCCAGAAGAGTGCGGTGTCCGGTTCGCCGTCGGGGACGTAGTCCTTCAGCCGGCCGCTGTCAATCAGGGCGAGCAGGCGCCAGCCGAGGTCGCTCTTGGACGCAGCGCTGAAGATGAAGGGGCGCACGACGTGTTCGCCGAGCGTGGCGGCGAGGAAGGACGTCAGCCCCGCCCCGACGCCCGTGGCGTCAACGATGACGGCGCGGGCGTGCCAGTGATTGCGCGCCAGGTCCACCAGTGTGGCGTGCAGGTCGGTGTGGCGGGCGCCGGTCCAGACGCGGCGGTCAACGACGCGATAGTCGGGCAGACGGGCGCACCCAGAGGGTACCCGGCAGTCGGGCAGTGGGTTTGGTAGCAGCACATCGCCCGTAGACAGGCACGGTGCTGAAGAGAACCCACTGCCCGACTGCCCGACTGCCCGACTGCCCGACTATCGCGTCGTTGACCGCCGCGTCTGGACCGGCGCCCGCCACACCGACCTGCACGCGGCGCTGGTGGACCTGGCGCGCAACCACTGGCGCGCCCGCGCCGTCATCGTTGACGCCACCGGCGTCGGGGCGGGGCTGACGTCCTTCCTCGCCGCTACGCTCGGCGAACAGGTCGTGCGCCCCTTCATCTTCAGCGCCGTCTCCAAGAGCGACCTCGGCTGGCGGCTGCTGGCCTTGATTGACAGCGGCCGGTTGAAAGAATACGCCCCCGACGGCGAGCCGGACACCGCGCTCTTCTGGCGGCAACTCGACGCCTGCGCCTACGAGGTGCGCCCCGGCCCCGGCAAACTGCTCGCCTGGGGCGTGGACGACGCGCGCACCCACGACGACCTGCTTCTCTCGCTCGCCCTCGCCGGCGCGCTCGACGACCTCGACTGGCGCCCCCGCGTCGCCCGTGGCCGGGGGGATG